>NZ_JFGV01000079.1:0-23009 GCF_000612035.1 Photorhabdus aegyptia
CCTGAGAAAGTTTTTGAGTAAGCCTGATATCTTTTAAATATACGCTAAGTTGTTTCGAGTTAGTCACTTTCATATTGAGGTCAACCAATTTGAACTGTTAACTTCATTGTTACACGCTATGACAGGTAAATCAATTTTTACACGCTATAGACGGTAAATATAACTTTACCTGTTATAACCGGTAAAAAGTTCCACTTCTGCCCTTTACTCACTTACTTGCCAATACAAAAACTCGAAATAGGGGACGGATTTGTTAGCTTTAGTGACTTTAGAACCATGTTCGGAACTGAAGAGAAATATTTACAATTTAGAGATTCGAATAAGTTTATTTTAAAACCAACCACTAAAGAATTAAACCAAAAAAGTAACCTTAGATGGTCGTAATGTTATCTCGTTGTCTCTTTACATTTCAAATTGAAAGAAGACAGCCAAATAAAAAAGGTGATTTAAATCACCTTTTTTACGTTCAAATTTAATAAAATTAACAAACAACATTTTATATTTCTATTTCTTGATTTATATTACTATTGTAATTTTTACTTATATGTTAGGGTATATACTTAACTTATTATATTTATTAGGTTGAATTGTAAAAAATTAGGATGGTAATTTTATGTCATACATGATTTATTTGTCTTTGAATGGCAAAAAACAAGGGCTGATCTCTGCTGGGTGTTCAACCCTAGATTCAATAGGAAACAGGTATCAAAATGGCCACGAAAACCAAATACAAGTACTGAGTTTAAACCACACAATAACGCGCCAGCAGAATGTCAGTCACCAGCCAATACAATTCATTAAACCAGTAGATAAATCATCACCATTATTAGCTATGGCAATAGATTCAAACGAATCTCTAAATGGTGCTTTTGTTTTTTACAGAACAAGTCAAGCTGGACAACTGGAATTATTCTATGAAGTAAAAATCACTGAAGCCACTATCACAGATATTTCTTGTATATACCCGCATTCTATAAATGATTTTGATGCCATGCCATATGAAAGAGTTTCACTCAACTATAAATCCATCTCATGGAATCATATAACAGCCGGCACATCTGCTTATAGCATATGGGAAGATAGAAATTATTAAATAAAAAATAAAACACTAAGCATATAAAAATATATGCTTAGTGACAAAAAGAAATATCCTTAACATACTTATTTGGTGCCATCCATGATGATTTACTACATGTTACATACCCTTCCAATTTTAACTCATCATCAACATAAAAAGATACAAATAAGGTAAGAATAAACCCAATTATCGATACACATGAAATATAATCCCCAATTTTACTATTAAGACGTTTCACCTTACCCAATGATATTCTATATAAAATAAAAGAAATATAAATCAACACAGGACTAAACCAAATAGCTCCCGCGCTTTTCCATGAGAATATAATAACACTATCATGCTTAAAAAAATCGATATAATCATTCAATGAAAAAAATATAGATAACACTGCCATAAAAAGAAGCAATAAAATTCCAGAATATAGTTTTGCTTTATTTTCATTTATATTATCCACGGCTAAATCTACCCCACATATTAAAAAACTGATCCGGATGGTATGGTGTCGGATTTGTTTTTTTATTTTTTATATTTTTAATTATCGTTTCACTAATTTTAAAGTGGTCATCTAACCAATATAAAGCAAGAGAAGTTAAAAACCCAATCGCAAAAACGCCAAGAGCTACAAGCATAAGACTTCCCCCTACAGCTAAAAGTGGAGAAACGATTAGAGTATTAGCAGCCGTAGCAATACCTATTGAGATAGCTAATTTTGCACCATCCATTGTTAAATTAACGAATAAATCAACCAATCCATATTCATCTTTGAATATTAACTCAACTAGTCTATATGCGGCTGAGAATACTATACCGAATCTAGCGCCTTGGGCAATTCCAGCCTCAATACCTAGCGTACCTACCCCAAAAGACACTATACGTGGATTATTAGCAAGATATCTTGTAGCGTTTAAATAGTTTCTTACACCAGGGTAACCTGATAACTTTATATATCTTCTTCCATCCTTACCAAAATACTCTGTTGCTTCCACACCGAAACTTCTTAAATCATTTACTATTCTTTCCACCCCAAAAGAATCATGGATATTACCAGCAAATGATGAAACTGGATCAGCATATGAATAAAAGGTTTTAATATTATTTTTCCATGAATTATAGAAATTATGATCTAGTGTTTTCATATAATCTATAGCTTCATCTTTTGTCAATAAAGCAATAACTTCTTGGTTTAGTTTAAATTGATGTTCCAATTCCAATAGCATACGGTTATATTTTTGTTCTTCTATTTGCTTCTTAAAATCAAGATGATCTTCTAATCTGTAATCATTATCAACAAATGTTTTTAACCGTGGATCATACTTCATCTTATAACTCCATCTGTATTATATAGCTTATTGAAATTTTAATTCATATTTTATCGGACTTAGCTATTTTTTCTTTAATTTTTCTGAATTATTGGGAGCTGGATCAAGTTTCCCTATTAATGGTGGGAGCCAGTATTGGCTTTGGCGAACACTTCAACCTAATAACCGTTCAGCAACGTTTCTTGGCCGAATATCGAGTTCTAAATTCAACGCCGACATAATCTTAAAGAAGGTCTCCAGCTTGGTAGAATCTGGGTGCAGCTCAAAGCTTGATACCGTGTCCTGCCGAATACCCACTCTGCTTGCCACTTTGCCCTGAGAAAGTTTTTGAGTAAGCCTGATATCTTTTAAATATACGCTAAGTTGTTTCGAGTTAGTCACTTTCATATTGAGGTCAACCAATTTGAACAGTTAACCTCATTGTTACACGCTATGACAGGTAAAAAAACTTCACTTCTGCCTTTTACCCACTTACTTCCCAATACAAAAACTCGAAAAAATCCTTCCTAACAGATCATCGGAAGTAAGCTCACCCGTGATCTCACTCAATGCCTGCTGCGCCAGACGCAACTCTTCTGCCAGCAATTCACCTGAACGGGCAATCACCAATTGTTCATGGCCCTGTTGTAAATGTTCCGCTGCGGTATTTAATGCTTGTAAATGACGACGACGAGCCAAGAAACCGCCTTCGGTATTACTGCTAAAACCCATCGTTTCTTTCAGATGATCGCGCAATAAATCGATGCCTTCACCACTACGGGCAGAAAGTCGAATGAGCGAGTAACCACTTACTTCTGCAATACTTGTCTCTTCATCGGTCATATCTGTCTTATTACGAACGACTGTGATAGGGAGCGATTTAGGCAGGCGAGCCATAAATTCAGGCCAGATTTCCACAGGTTCAATCGCATTCGTTGTCGTGCTATCTACCATAAACAGTACCCGATCAGCCTGCTCAATTTCCTGCCAGGCACGCTCAATACCAATACGCTCAACTTCGTCACTGGCTTCACGCAAACCCGCTGTATCAATGATATGCAACGGCATACCGTCAATATGGATATGTTCACGCAGCACATCACGAGTTGTACCTGCGATATCCGTCACAATCGCCGCTTCACGGCCTGCTAATGCATTAAGCAGGCTGGATTTCCCCGCATTAGGGCGACCGGCGATAACAACTTTCATCCCCTCACGCAAAAGGCTGCCCTGACGAGCCTGAGAACGTACATGCTCAAGCTCAGCCATCACGTCATCCAACTTGGCCTCGATTTTCCCATCAGAAAGGAAATCAATCTCTTCATCTGGAAAATCAATAGCCGCTTCTACATAGATTCGTAGGTGAGTAAGTGCTTCCACCATTTGGTGAACTTGAGTAGAAAAAGCGCCCTGTAAGGAATTCATCGCTGAACGGGCTGCTTGCTCCGAACTGGCATCGATCAGGTCAGCAATGGCTTCCGCCTGAGCTAAATCCAGTTTGTCATTAAGAAAAGCGCGTTCAGAAAACTCGCCTGGGTTAGCGATTCGCACACCTGGCAGAGTCAGAATACGTTTAAGCAGCAAATCGAGAATAACCGGCCCACCATGCCCTTGAAGCTCCAGTACATCTTCTCCGGTAAAGGAATTCGGCCCCGGAAAGTAAATAGCAATCCCCTGATCAAGTACCCGGCCATCCACATCACGAAATGGCAGATAATCTGCATAACGGGGTTTGGGTAATTTACCTAATACCACCTCGGCTACCTGTGCAGCTTTCGGGCCGGAAACACGCAAAATGCCAACCCCTCCTCGTCCTGGCGGGGTAGCCTGAGCAACAATCGTATCCGTGGTATTCATTTTTTCACCCAAATAGTTAAGGCGGTCATTGACCGCCTTTTCTGTTATAACGGCCAGCATGTATTCATTCTGGCTGAAGCTATGTTTTATTTCGCTGGCTTTTTCTCACGACTATGCAAGCCGCGTTTTTCCAGCCCACGATAAATTAATTGCTGCTGGATAATTGTCACCAGGTTACTGACGATATAGTACAGAACCAGACCTGATGGGAACCACAGGAAGAATATGGTAAATATGACCGGCATATAAGTCATAATCTTCTGTTGCATCGGATCAGTAATTGTCGTCGGAGACATTTTCTGGATGATGAACATTGTTACGCCCATCAGCAACGGCAGGATGTAATAAGGATCTTGCGCAGACAAGTCATTAATCCAACCCGCGAATGGCGCATGACGCAATTCAACAGAACCCATCAACATGTAATATAAAGCAAGGAAGATTGGCATCTGGATCAACAGAGGCAAACAACCACCCAGTGGGTTCACTTTCTCTGCTTTATATAACGCCATCATTTCCTGGCTCATACGCTGTTTATCATCACCAATACGCTCACGCATAGCCGCCAATTTAGGCTGTAACAGACGCATTTTCGCCATTGACGTGTATTGTGCTTTGGTCAACGGGTACATGATACCACGCACAATAAAGGTAATAACGATGATGGAGAAGCCCCAGTTACCAATAAAACCATGCAGGAACTTCAATAGTTTAAATAATGGCTGAGAGATAAACCACAACCAACCATAGTCTACGGACAGATCCAGATGAGGCGCTACAGCGGCCATCTCATCTTGAATTTCCGGGCCAACCCACAATGTAGAGGAGATCGTTTTCTCACTATTAGCCGCAACAGAGATTGGCGCACTCTTATAGCCAATCGCAGCCATCTCTTTACCTAATGCGGCTGTGTAGAAAGTACTAGTTTCATTTGCCGCGGGAACCCAAGCGGTAGCAAAATATTGCTGCAACATGGCAATCCAACCACCTTTGGTGGCCACGGATAAAGGTTCACCTTCAATATCGCTAAAGCTATATTTTTTGTATTTGGTATCGTCTGAAGAATAGGCCGCGCCACGGTAAGTATGCAGTGCGAAGTTACTGCTGCCTGTATCACGATGCTTTGGCAGTTCAACACTCTGTTTCAACTGACCAAAAAAGGTCATCTGTAACGGTTTTTCCGTCGTGTTATTAATATGGTAATCCACACTAATCGCGTATTCACCACGTTTCAGGACAAACGTTTTAACATAAACAATGCCATCTTTAGTGACGAAATTCATCGGGATACGCAATTCATCCTGCCCATCAGCCAATATATAGCTATCCTGTGCTGCGGTATACAGCGGGCGTTCACTATTCAGCGGATTATCTGGGCCATCTTTCCCCGTTAATCCACTTTGTGCTTGATAAGTGAAAGCAGATGTTGTTTCCAACAGCTTGAATGGTTGGTTTGAACCTAGGGTATCAGGATAGGCTAACAGGTCAGCCTCTTCGATATCACCGCCACGAGTATTGATGGTCAAAGAGAGCACATCAGTTTTAACTGTGATAAGTTTACCTTTTCCACTGCCTGGTACAGCCTGATTCTCACTGCTCGGCATATCCGTTTGTTGCGTGGCCTGTACTGTTGTTGGCTGCGGATTTTTATCTGCTTCCCATGCTTGCCAGACCAAGAAAGAAACGAACAGCAAAGCGATGAGAAGAAGATTACGTTGCGAATCCATCGTTAGTGTTCTCTGTTATCGTTGTTTTTTACGGGTGGGACAGGATCATCACCACCTTCATGTAAAGGGTGGCATTTTAATACGCGTTTCACCGTTAACCAACCGCCTTTTATCACCCCAAATCGGCATAATGCCTCAATGCCATATTGAGAGCATGTAGGATTAAAGCGACAACGGGGTCCCAACAGCGGGCTTATGACCAACTGATATCCTCGGATTAATCCGATCAGGAAGCGCGAGCCAAGCGACAGTGACGACGCCATAATTTACCCAAAGCTTCCGTTAACGCACGGTTATCAAGCTCAGCAACGCCTTTCTTAACCAATACCACAAAATCCATAGGAGGCAACTGATGTTGGTTTAAACGGAAGCTTTCACGGGCCAACCGCTTAATCCGGTTACGCTCATGGGCACGTTTAACATTTTTCTTGGCTATAGTAAGACCGATGCGGGGATGCCCCAGCTCGTTAAGGCGGCCAAGGATAGTAATCTCTGGCGAACTTGCCCGTTGAGGTTGCTGGAAAACATAAGTGAAATGCTTGGGAGTTAACAAGCGTAACTCCCTCGGAAAAGCGAGCGTAACCACTAGATGGTTAGCTTTATTACTTAGAAACGGTCAGACGAGCACGGCCTTTTGCACGACGGCGAGCCAGAACCTGACGACCATTTTTGGTAGCCATACGAGCGCGGAAGCCGTGAGAACGGTTACGCTTCAGTACGGATGGTTGGAAAGTGCGTTTCATAGCGATTTCTACCTAACTTAAGATTATTACTGATTCAGTAAACGCGTTGGCAGCCAGTGAGCATATAGACACCGATGCCTCAATCGCAACATCAATATAAAAGAAGCGGGATTGTAATAAAATGTACAGCTCTGAGTCAATTTACATAACACAAAGTCGGCCGGCTTTTCTACTGAGTTGGATGTTTACCAACACTCTGCCCATGCGTACACCAGAACCCTTCACTAAGAATTATCGGTAAAAAACTCTGGTATCGCACATAGGGTGCAACATTATACGGACTACTGAACAAAGCGCAACGATCACCGGCAGATCTTCGTTTTCTGCTATGATCCTTGGTCCGATTTTACTTTAAATATCAGCTTATTCTCGATCTGCATTTGACAACTACCATAACTCCACTACAACCCCTTTACAGCCCTATATTTCACAGACAATTTTATCCTGTGGATAAAAAGCGCTTAAACTGTGTAAAAGAATGAAGATCTATATCGTCTTTTGCGCTATGATCCCCAGCCATGATTTGGATCTTATCCTCGGATCATGGGGGGAGCGATGACATTAAAAATCGCCATACACATGACAACTGATCCATCCTCACCTTAGAGGAGTCGTTGTTTTGTACCCAATATAATGAGCTAACCACTCCGATTTCTTTAATTGTTAATTGGCCTTGTTTTAGGGGAGTCCACCGTGTCACTTTCGCTTTGGCAGCAATGTCTTGCCCGATTGCAGGATGAATTACCTGCCACAGAATTCAGTATGTGGATACGCCCCCTTCAGGCAGAGCTAAGTGGTAACACTCTGGCGCTTTATGCCCCAAATCGATTCGTTCTGGATTGGGTAAGAGAGAAGTATATCAACAACATCAATGGGTTGTTGAATGACTTCTGTGGAGCAGAAGTACCATTATTACGTTTTGAAGTTGGCAATAAACCCATTTCCCAAAATGATAGCCCGCCACAAAGGGTTGTTGCTCACGCGCCGGTTGCACCCGCACCACAAAACACATCAGTACGCCCCAGTTGGGATAACACCGCGGTACAACCAGAGCTATCTTATCGCTCTAACGTTAACCCGAAACATACTTTCGATAACTTCGTTGAAGGTAAATCCAACCAACTTGCTCGCGCTGCGGCAAGACAGGTCGCTGATAATCCCGGCGGTGCTTATAATCCACTATTTCTTTATGGTGGTACGGGTTTAGGTAAAACCCATCTATTACATGCCGTAGGCAACAGCATTATGGCACGTAAGGCAAATGCCAAGGTGGTTTATATGCATTCTGAACGTTTCGTTCAGGATATGGTCAAAGCATTACAAAATAATGCAATAGAAGAGTTCAAACGCTATTACCGCTCTGTCGACGCATTGCTGATCGATGATATTCAGTTTTTTGCCAATAAAGAACGCTCTCAAGAAGAGTTCTTCCATACATTCAACGCATTACTGGAAGGTAATCAACAGATTATTCTGACATCAGATCGCTATCCAAAAGAGATCAATGGGGTAGAAGATCGGTTAAAATCTCGCTTTGGCTGGGGACTAACCGTTGCCATTGAACCACCGGAACTCGAAACTCGTGTCGCTATCTTGATGAAAAAGGCAGACGAAAACGAAATCCAGTTGCCTGGAGAAGTTGCTTTCTTTATAGCCAAACGTCTGCGTTCTAACGTCCGTGAACTTGAAGGGGCATTGAACAGGGTAATAGCGAATGCCAATTTTACCGGTCGAGCGATTACTATTGATTTTGTACGTGAAGCATTACGTGACTTATTAGCACTGCAAGAAAAACTGGTTACCATTGATAATATTCAGAAAACAGTCGCTGAGTATTATAAAATCAAGGTGGCCGATTTACTTTCCAAACGGCGCTCCCGTTCCGTTGCCCGTCCAAGGCAAATGGCAATGGCGCTGGCAAAAGAGTTAACCAACCACAGCTTGCCTGAAATCGGGGATGCCTTTGGTGGACGTGACCACACAACTGTGTTGCATGCTTGTCGTAAGATCGAACAACTGCGTGAAGAAAGTCACGACATCAAAGAGGATTTTTCTAACTTAATCAGAACATTGTCTTCCTAGTGCTATGAAATTTATCATTGAACGTGAGCAATTGTTAAAACCACTGCAACAGGTCAGTAGCCCGCTGAGTGGGCGCCCTACTCTACCTATTCTTGGTAATTTATTACTACAGGTTACAGAAGGTTCCCTGTTGCTGACCGGCACAGATTTAGAAATGGAAATGATGGCAAGAGTCACGCTTTCATTGCCACACGCAGAAGGTGCAACCACGGTACCGGCACGTAAATTCTTTGATATCTGGCGAGGTCTGCCAGACGGAGCCGAAATCAGTGTAGAACTGGATGGCGACCGCTTATTGGTGCGTTCTGGCCGCAGCCGTTTCTCGCTCTCCACATTGCCCGCTTCTGATTTTCCAAATCTTGATGACTGGCAAAGTGAAGTGGAGTTTTCACTGCCACAGGCCACACTGAAACGCCTTATTGAATCAACTCAATTCTCAATGGCTCACCAGGATGTCCGCTATTATCTCAACGGTATGTTGTTTGAAACCGAAGGAGAAGAATTGCGTACAGTTGCAACCGATGGTCACCGTCTGGCAGTCTGTTCCATGGGAATTGGTCAAAAGTTGCCTTCCCATTCGGTTATCGTGCCACGTAAAGGCGTGATTGAACTCATGAGATTGCTGGATGGCGGCGATACTCCGCTACAGTTACAAATCGGCAGTAACAATATCCGTGCCCACGTTGGCGACTTTATTTTTACTTCTAAATTGGTGGATGGGCGTTTCCCTGATTATCGCCGCGTATTGCCAAAGAACCCGGATAAAACCCTGGAAGCTAATTGCGATATGCTGAAACAAGCTTTTTCACGCGCAGCAATTCTCTCTAACGAGAAATTCCGCGGAGTTCGCCTCTATTTCAGTGAAAACCAGCTAAAAATCACAGCTAATAACCCTGAGCAGGAAGAAGCCGAAGAGATTGTCGATGTCAGCTACCAAGGTACTGAAATGGAAATAGGCTTTAATGTCAGTTACGTGCTAGATGTACTTAATACATTAAGATGTGAAGAGGTTCGTTTATTACTGACTGATGCTATTTCCAGTGTTCAGATAGAAGACTGTGCCAGCCACAATGCGGCTTATGTCGTGATGCCAATGCGCCTGTAACCGGATTTATATTTCAGGTATATGACTCTCACGCGTTTACTTATCCGCGATTTTCGTAATATCGCCGCCGCTGATTTGCCTCTAGCTACCGGATTTAATTTTCTGGTTGGATCTAATGGCAGCGGCAAAACCAGCGTATTGGAAGCGATTTATACGCTAGGTCATGGACGCGCTTTTCGTAGCATTCAGACAGGGCGGATAATCCGTCATGACTGTGATGAATTCGTTCTGCACGGGCGGTTAAGACAACAAGAGAACGAGCGAGAACGGTCTATCGGTCTGAGTAAAAACCGTCATGGCGACAGTAAAGTCAGAATTGATGGTAGTGATGGCTGTAAAATTGCCGAACTAGCTAAGATGTTACCTATGCAGCTTATTACCCCAGAAGGGTTTACCCTGTTAAATGGCGGGCCAAAGTATCGACGGGCCTTTATTGACTGGGGTTGCTTTCACAATGAGCCACGCTTTTTTTCTGCATGGGTAAACTTAAAACGGCTACTCAAACAACGCAATGCAGCACTACGACAAGTTACCCGCTACAGCCAGATACGGCCTTGGGATCAGGAATTGGCGCCACTCGCTAACCAAATAAATCAGTGGCGTGGTGAATATGTTGCAAACATCACTCAGGATATTACGGATACCTGTAAGCAATTCTTACCCGAATTTACATTAAGTTTCTCTTTTCAACAGGGATGGGACAAAGAGAGTGATTATGCTGAATTACTGGAGCGCCAATTTGAGCGCGACAGAACGTTAACCTATACAGCTTCCGGCCCACATAAGGCAGATCTGCGCATTCGTGCGGAAGGAACGCCAGTAGAAGATATGCTATCCCGCGGTCAATTAAAGTTACTGATGTGCGCACTGCGGCTAGCACAGGGTGAATATTTCACCCGACAGAGCGGACAACAATGTCTGTATCTGCTTGATGATTTTGCCTCCGAACTGGATACCGGCCGCCGTCAGTTGCTGGCCGCTCGTCTAAAATCCACGCAAGCTCAGGTATTTGTCAGTGCGATAAATCCCGACCAAATAACAGACATGCTTGATGGAAATAGCAAGATGTTTCGCGTGGAAAATGGCAAAATAGAGGTTCAACCACAGGATTAAAAATGAGCGAGAAACGTTGATGTCGAATACATATGACTCCTCAAGTATCAAGGTATTAAAAGGGCTGGATGCGGTGCGTAAACGTCCGGGCATGTATATCGGTGATACAGACGATGGTACCGGCTTACACCACATGGTCTTCGAGGTTGTCGACAACGCTATCGACGAAGCCCTCGCAGGTCATTGTAATGAAGTTATCGTTACTATCCATGCAGATAACTCAGTCTCCGTACAGGATGATGGCCGCGGTATTCCTACCGGCATACACGAAGAAGAAGGTGTTTCAGCAGCCGAAGTTATTATGACCGTGCTGCATGCGGGGGGTAAATTCGATGATAACTCTTATAAAGTCTCCGGCGGTTTGCACGGCGTAGGGGTTTCTGTTGTTAACGCCTTGTCTGAAAAGCTGGAATTGGTTATCCGCCGTGACGGCAAAGTTCATGAACAGACTTATCACCTTGGCGTACCACAAAGCCCACTGAAAGTCGTTGGAGAAACAGAACAGACAGGTACCCGTGTCCGTTTCTGGCCGAGCATGGATACTTTCCGTAATAACACAGAATTTCAGCATGACATTCTGGCTAAACGCTTGCGTGAATTATCCTTCCTAAATTCCGGTGTATCCATCCGCCTTATTGATAAACGCACTAATACGGAAGACCACTTCCATTATGAAGGTGGCATTAAAGCGTTTGTTGAGTTTCTAAATAAAAACAAAACCCCCATTCATCCAAATGTTTTCTATTTTTCTACAGAAAAAGATGGCATCGGCGTTGAAATTTCAATGCAATGGAATGATGGTTTCCAGGAAAATATTTACTGCTTCACCAATAACATCCCACAACGCGATGGGGGAACTCACTTAGTTGGCTTCCGTACTGCGATGACACGTACCCTTAATAGTTACATGGATAAAGAAGGGTACAACAAGAAATCCAAAGTCAGCGCTACGGGTGATGATGCTCGTGAAGGTTTAGTTGCCGTTATTTCCGTTAAAGTGCCTGATCCAAAATTCTCTTCTCAGACTAAAGACAAACTCGTCTCCTCCGAAGTGAAAACTGCGGTTGAAACGTTGATGAATGAGAAGCTGGTGGAGTATCTGCTGGAAAATCCAAACGACGCTAAAACTGTCGTCAGTAAAATTATTGATGCTGCTCGCGCTCGTGAAGCAGCCCGTAAAGCGCGAGAAATGACGCGCCGTAAAGGGGCTCTTGATCTGGCTGGACTGCCAGGCAAACTGGCTGATTGTCAGGAACGTGATCCGGCACTCTCTGAACTCTACTTAGTGGAAGGGGACTCTGCGGGTGGCTCGGCAAAACAGGGCCGTAACCGCAAAAATCAGGCAATTTTGCCGCTAAAAGGCAAAATCCTGAATGTCGAAAAAGCGCGTTTCGATAAAATGCTCTCTTCCCAGGAAGTGGCAACCCTGATCACCGCATTGGGCTGTGGTATTGGCCGTGACGAATACAATCCAGATAAGCTGCGTTACCACAGCATTATCATCATGACGGATGCGGACGTCGATGGTTCTCATATTCGTACTCTATTGCTGACTTTCTTTTATCGTCAAATGCCAGAAATCATTGAGCGTGGTCATGTATTTATTGCTCAACCACCGCTGTATAAAGTCAAAAAAGGCAAACAAGAACAATATATTAAAGATGATGAAGCAATGGATGAGTACCAGTTATCCATTGCATTAGACGGCGCTGCACTTTACACCAATGAGCACGCGCCAGCCCTGAGAGGCGAGCCACTGGAAAAACTAGTGACTGAATTTAATGGTGTCCAAAAAATCATTAAACGCATGGAACGTCTGTATCCGCTAAGTTTATTGAATAGCCTAATTTATCATCCGAAGCTGACCGAAGAAGCATTGTCTGATAAGGCGAAAGTTGAAGAATGGATTGAAATGCTGGTCACTCGCCTGAATGACAGTGAACAAAACGGCAGCAGCTACAGTTATCGCCTCCATGAAAATCGTGAGCGCCAAATGTACGAACCGGTGCTGTGTGTTCGTACACACGGTGTTGATACTGATTATCTATTGGACTTCGATTTTGTCCACGGCGGCGAATATCATCGTATTACTCTGCTAGGCGACAAACTTCGCAACTTGATCGAAGAAAGCGCTTATATCGAACGTGGTGAACGACGTCAACCGGTTAGCAGCTTTGAACAAGCGTTAAACTGGTTGACTAAAGAGTCACGCCGTGGGTTGTCTATACAGCGTTATAAAGGTTTGGGAGAAATGAACCCTGAACAGTTATGGGAAACGACCATGAACCCGGAAACTCGCCGCATGATGCGTGTGACAGTAAAAGATGCCATTGCAACTGACCAACTGTTTACAACTCTAATGGGTGATGCTGTTGAACCTCGCCGAGCATTTATTGAAGAGAATGCCCTGAAAGCAGCCAATATTGATATCTAATTGATATTATTATCAATTTAAAAAAGCGCTCATATTGATTCTCTATGGGCGTTTTTTTATCTGTTATTTCCAATAGATAAAGTGTAATTTATTTTATGATTTTACAAGGTATAACTTAAAACTAATTTTTATATTTTCTTGGTAACATACAAGCATATAAAATAGAAAATATCACACTACCTACTCTAATTACCTCACTATTTAAATTAATAAACATCGATATAATTTCATGATAACCATCATATTTAACAATAAACAATTGAGCAGTTCCAAACATGACTATTATAAAGAATGAAAAAACAGAGAGAATATAACTCTCTCTTTTCTCTATAATAACTTTAACAATAAGAAGTAAAAAATAATATTACCAAAGATAAAAAATAGTACAGTAAAATATCCTGCCAAGTAGATTGAGTGGAAATTGTAACATCTATATAGTCCATAATTATTTTTCCTTTTCTAGCTGATAAATACTCAGAGCTGTAGCGTTATCAACAATTAGTCCAGTAACTAAATTAATTCCGATATTTTATTATATCTTTGAAAAATCATCTAGAATATCTTCTTGGCATTAAAATAATATACAATAAGGAAAATATAAAACCACCAATCTTTATACTTTCGCTTTTAAAATTAATAAATTTGGGTATATTGTACTCATATCCTGTTAAAATTAATTGATCACTAGATAATATAAGAACCAAGATAACACCAAAAATAACCATAATATTGTTATTTTTTTCTTCTATTATTATCCTAAGAATAAATAGAAAAAACAATATAACAAGAGATAAAACATAATAGTATAATATATCCAGCCATGATGATTTAGTAGAAATAATAATTTCGGCATAATCCATTATTCTTTTTCACCAATAATTTATCGTCAACATTTAAACTTCCTTGGGAACATTATCATAATTAAAATTGAAAATATCACCGCACTTACTCTTATTACCTCATCATTTAAATTCAAAAATATAAATGGTGGAATCAAGGAATAACTAAATTTAGATATAATTAATTGATCTATACAAAAAGAAAATAAAAAAACAAAAGGTTAATTATAAATAGAGAAATACTCTTTTTACTTTTCGTGTATTTTTTAATAAATAAAAAAAACATAGAAAAAACCATTATAAATAAAAAATATAATAAAAAATCCATATCAGATGATTGAGTAGATATAATTAGTTCCTGACCCATATTATTTCTCTTCTTCTGTTGTCTTATAAACATTCCGAAGAGCAATACCATCAACCACTATCTCCATAAAAACGATTTACTGTATATTTAGATAAAAATAATTAAAATATTTTATGTAATATAACAAAAATAAACCAATAAAGAAACAATGAACATAGCTATATGAATAAATCCACCCGAACAACGAGTGGATTTTTACATAAGTAAATGTATTAAAATAATTAAACCAAGATACGCAGCATACGACGCAGAGGCTCTGCGGCTCCCCACAACAATTGGTCACCGACAGTAAAAGCAGATAAATACTCCGAGCCCATATTCAGTTTACGTAAACGCCCCACAGGAGTATTTAACGTTCCCGTTACGGCTGCCGGGGTTAATTCGCGCATACTTAATTCGCGATCATTTGGGATAACACGAACCCAGTCATTATGCGCAGCCAGTAATTGCTCAATTTCAGGAATCGAAATATCTTTTTTCAATTTCAAAGTAAATGCCTGACTGTGGCAACGCAGCGCCCCGATACGTACACACAAGCCATCAACGGTAATGATGTTATTACCGGTATTGAGGATCTTGTTGGTTTCTGCCTGACCTTTCCACTCTTCACGGCTTTGACCATTATCAAGCTGTTTATCAATCCACGGAATCAAACTACCTGCCAACGGTACGCCAAATTGCTCAGTTGACATAGCACCGCTACGGGTGAAATCTGTTACTTTTCTTTCAATATCCAGAATAGCCGATGCCGGATCTTGCAGCTCTTTTGCTACCTGAGTATGTAGAGTTCCCATCTGAACCAGCAATTCCCGCATATGACGAGCGCCCGCACCAGAAGCTGCCTGATAAGTCGCAACAGAAGCCCATTCAACCAAATCATTAGCAAATAGGCCCCCCAAAGACATCAACATTAGGCTAACAGTACAATTACCACCAACAAAAGTTTTTATGCCTTTATCAAGACCTTGCTGAATATGCGTATGGTTAACTGGATCTAGAATAATGATGGAATCATCATTCATACGCAGCGCTGACGCCGCATCAATCCAATATCCCTGCCAACCTGTTGCTCTTAACTTTGGATAAATCTCATTCGTATAATCTCCCCCCTGACAGCTAATAATAATATCCAAAGCACCAAGCGCTTCAATATCAAAAGCATTCTGTAACGTACCTTGCTGACCAGTAAAATCAGGTGCTGGCTGTCCGTGCTGTGATGTCGTGAAGAATACCGGACGAATAACATCAAAATCCCGCTCTTCAATCATACGCTGCATTAATACTGAGCCGACCATACCGCGCCAGCCGATAAAGCCCACATTTTTCATCATTATTATCCTACTTTGGTGAGTGTTGATCAGTGATTCTGATTACACCAAAGCTGACAAAATATGACCAAGGACGCAAGTGAATTTATTAACTAATTCACAAGATATTTAGCACGTAGCCAGCAACAAGATATATAACAAATCGAGCATACGAGTAAAAAGCCACCTGTTGGTGGCAAATATTTACAATTAACTTTTAATTTTCAAGTCACATTCAATTGAGTTTTAGTTTTTTCTTTGGGATGCGGCTTAACACTTATTACTTCACCAGGTTTGGAAATAAAGCGGACAAACGTTTCATGGCTAACGAAAGTTGCGCCACAATTGATGTTTTGACATTGATTATAACGTTCTTTTGTATGGCTGGAATGCTCAAAGCTGCTGCGTGCATGAGCCGCTTTACCACAAAGAGGACACTTGATCATATTTTCTTACCCTTAACTAAAACATGAACTCTCATAATGTGAACAATATAGCAATGAGATCTCACTTAAAGAACAATTATTTCATATCGAGATCATCAATTTTTAATTCCAGAGTCAGTGCTGTTGTAAAACCACCACCAGATCCATTCACCGTGTGAGTGACTGTCGTTAATGTCCATTCGGCAGCATCTATTTCTGGTTTAAAACCGGTAACCTTGATTGGTATTTCAGGGTAGAGATCTGCACGCCCCTGAGCCAATTGAATCGAAAACGTCGCTGCTCCACGTTGCATTTTTTCCCAAGCAACCTTTGCTGCACGTTTAGCACTAACCTCATCAGCATAAGTACGAGAAAGCTCTAATACGTTATCTTTACTACCGATCAAATAAGATTTTAATTTATCAGCATTTTCCTGATTTTTTCGTTCAACGGTTAAGGTATGTTTTTTCTCCGGTTTACGGACATCCAACCAGTTTGCTACCACGCCGGTATAAGCCTCACGATCAGACAGAGTAAAATTGTGGTTGTCACCTGACCGACGTGTAATCACTAATGCAGGGATAACCGCACCACTGGCTGTTTTATTCTGTCCTTGCCGGATAAATATCAACTTACCATTTTTTACGGAAGCAATCGCCCCTTCCTGCCTTGCCAAGCGGGTAAGAAAACTACCATCTGACTCATTCGTCTGATCAATATGGTTAATAAATATCTTCGCAATATCCTGATGTAAATCAGCAGTAAGATTATTTCTAGCAGCGATAATATGGACAATATCACCTATCGTTTTCTTATGATAAGACTCTTCACGTCTCATATTGAGAGATTCACGGAAATCAGCACTACGGGCACGAATTGTTAATTTATCCGGTACTCCACTGTGGCCAATTTCATCCACAGTAAAACGTCCTTTACTAATCAGTGGTTGATCACGCCATCCCAACGCCAATGAAATCACATTACCTCTAGAAGGTAGCACCAAACTTCCATCTGCATCATCCAGTTCAATATCAAGCTGGTCGGCTTCAAAACCTCGATTATCTGTCATTGTTAGTGATATCAGGCGCGATTGAATGCGCCCGCTGATATCTTTATTATCAATTTCCAAAAGAAATGCCGGTGCATTGCCTTTTTCAGTTCCCCTGCCAAATTCAGACGTCATGACAATACCTCTCTGACTCTATTTGACAAATTGTCTGTAAGCATAGAGAACTGTTCTTGAAGATCACCGAACATTTCACTTAGAGAACTATCTACTCGCTTCAATGTCAACGTGAAATCAATTTTGCGGGCAGAACCATTCGACATAAATTCAGTTTTTGTCTGGTCGATACTCTCAATGACAAACATACCGTAAACCGTGCCGCTGCCATCTATAAAAGACCAAGCCTTACCGCTGTCAGCCATAACTTGTAGTATCGTCAATGATAAACGGCCACCAGTAATTTCTGGATATAACGAACCGGAAAGTGTCATTGTGTCGTTATCCGGCCCCAGAAATTGCCAGGCAGGCCGCACCCCAATACGGCTATTAAAAGCATGTCGCCATGACTGAGTATATTGCATACTCTGGTATGGCGTGGTTTTCAACATAAAAACAAATAAACCCAGTGCAGCCATCATAATTAGAATTCTCCTCTATCAGAGAATGAACTGCGTAAACGAGCCTGCTGTTTACGTTCCCGATCATCCAATTCGCGCCTAACCGCTGCTGCAATATCCTGCGCAGATTGCCCCGGCGCACCATAGATATTTATATGATAGACCGGCGATTCACTGCGGTATTCAACCACCTGACGTTTGTCCGTTTTCTTTTCCTGAATCTGAGGATAAGCATGAACCGGTAAACTCTGAACATGCAATGGTGCGGTTCTGGCGGCGGTAGAAGGCGCCATTACGCTTAAAGAAAATGCCGCAGCGGCAGCAAGTTTAGCAGTCTGTCGTCGGCTAATAACATTAACAGGGCCAGTGACAATCTCTGGTCCATATTCACCAACAATACCAAATCGACCAGCCGGAATAATGCCCCCTTTGTCATGTTTGGGCAGAACCGAATTAACATTAGGACTCACATTATTACTGGCATCTCTTGAAATATCTTCCTTTGACCGCATCCAGTCAGGGAGATACTCAGACAATGAAGTCAGTTTCTGTTTCAGGGCTTCCCATTTTTCATTAATCCCCTCCAATAAACTGTTAATTATCGCTGTGCCAACCTCTTTAAATTTACTAGGTAGATTCATTACGTCAGTAATAATTTCATTCCATTTATCCGAGATCGATATTTTAATATTCTCCCAGATATCCAATGTATTCTGTTTAACTAATTCCCAGGCATTACTAATATTAGTTTTAATACTTTCCCAAGTTTGCAGAACTCTCTGTTTAATGGATTCCCATTTCTCACTGAGGCTAATTTTAATATTTTCCCAAAGCTGAGAAAATTTCGGCCCCAATGTTTCCCAATTTTGCCAAATATAAACAGCAGCCATCGCAATTACACCAACAATGGCGAGGATTGGGTTAGCCATCATCAAACGACCGACGATCATCATGGTGCTACCCAACATTTTCAGAGCATTCCCGACTAATCCGAGCGCTCTCACACCAGTACTACCAAAGAAAGTAAGACTATATTTCGCTACAGCTAATGGAAGCAATATCGAAGCGATCGCCTGTGCCAATGCGCCAAACACAGTTAACATGCCTCCGACTACCACCGTAATAGTCGCAAGCGTTGCAGCCAAACGTGGATTGGCTTCCATCCACTCACTGACTTTATTGACTACATTGGTTACTTGCTGAGTGACTTCTCTTGCAGGACCTTCTACGCCAGAAAACATCTGAACGCCTAGATTACTCCAAGCGGCATTGAGTTTTTGGATATCACCAGTGAGATTATTCGTCACTACAAAGGCAACTTTTTGGGATTCACCTTGAACATTTTTCAGTTCAGAGATAAACGCTTGCAATCCTCCCTGCCCTGCCTGATTTACCAATACATCCAAAGCAGGAGCAGCATTTTCACCACCAATTGCTGTGAAATAACTTGTACGTTGTTTACCGCTCATTGAACGGGTTTTATCATCTAGTTCAACGAGAATATCAGGTAACTGCCGTAAATTACCTTTAGCATCACGAGTTTTAATATCTAATTGTTTCAATGCGACAGCAGCAGCTTTAGGTGGTTCAGCCAACCGGCTTAGTACACTACTCAGAACCTCTCCAGCTTCACTTCCCTTGATATTGGCATCACTTAGCTTTCTTGTAGCAGCCGCAACGGTTTCAATATCAACCCCCAAAGAAGTAGCCGCTGGAGCGACAGATTTCATGGTATCACCCAATCCCGCCAACGTTGTTTTTGAACCAATAAGCGTTGCCGTCAAAACATCACTAACATGCCCCATCTCTTCAGATTGTAATTTAAACCCTTCCAGTACATTAGTACTAATATCAACCACATTGGCGAAATCTGTACCGCTTGCCTGCGACATTAATACCGCGCCTGGCATCACATTCTTTATCTGGTCAGGAGAATACCCCTGGGAAGCATACAGGCTCTGCCCCTGTGCAATCTGGCTGGCAGGAATCCCTGTACTTTTGCTCAACTCACGACTTTGATTGAGCAACATAGTGTATTCAGGAGAATTTTTTTCAATATTAGTTTGTGCCTGAATTTTGGACATTTGAGCACTGAGATCATAACCCGGCATCAAAAAGTTTTTACTGGTTGTCAGTATCTTACTACCGGCTGATTTTGCACTAGCACCATATTGGCTAACGCGGTCACGAAGCTCTTTGATTTTGCTATAACGACCTTCACCGCGATTTTCTTCCTTTTTGTTACTGGTATGCGCAGTTTCCTGCGCATATTCAGGAGCAGAATAAGGTTTAATTGCTTCATAAGTCTGATTTAATCGCTTGAATTCATCACGATTTTGCCGGAGAGAATCCGCCAACCTTTTATTATTTCGCTGTGCGGATTTCAAGGCGCTGGTCAGCTTATTAACGGACTGTATTACCAATTTAAGCTGTGACTGTGTATTACTCATTTTCTGCACCACTTCGTAAGATGGCCCGATGTCGCCAGTCCAGTAATTCCGGTAGTGACATTTCATTTGTCACTGCCGGAGACCAGTGGAAAACGGTGGCAATATCTGCCACCAATTCATCTACGGTTAGTCGGTCTGGAAACCGGACTTCGCCGACTTCGGTAACAAAAAATTGACCACCTCAACACTGAGATTAATCAGATCGCCGGGCGTCATTGACAACAGATCGCTTTTAGTGAGCGCAGGTATGGTAACGCGTGGCAAAACCAATATCATTGAGTCCACATCCATTTCCAGCAAAGCCTGTAGCCGAGCACCACGCAGCGCGCCACTGTTCGGTTTGCGCACCACCACTTCAGTGATGTTGCTACTACCACGTGCAAGCGGTTCTTCTAATACGATTGTGCGCTGCTCGTCGTTTTGAGTAATTAGTGTTTCTGTCATGGTTCAACCTTGTTTATCCGATTAGATTAAAGACCCATAGCGCGACGATGATCTGCCAAGCGATCCTCACCATTAACGACTTCAACCATGTTAACGGTATCCACTTCGATCAGAACTTCACCATCCCACGTCAATTTGAAATAGGTGTTTTTAGCGCTTATTTTGGTCTGAGTATTATCTCCCTGCTTATAAGTACCGTGGTCAAACTCATGGAAGCGGCCACGCATCACGATTTCAACAGCAATCACATCGCTGGTATCATCGCGCTGGCAGGAGCCTGCAAAGCGCAACATTACGCCATCAGCTTTGGTCAGACCCCATTGCCGATAATGTTGAGCTTCCATTCCTCCCAGAGTAAATTCAACGTCCAATGCACCTTCATCCAAGCCTAAGTCCACGGTTGCGCTACCGTTCATACCACCGCCACGATAGGTTTCCAGTTTACGACTCAGCTTAGGCAGAGTAAGTTCTTCCACTATTCCCTGATAACTATTGCCATCATTAAACAAGTTCAGGAATTTAAGTTTGCGAGGTAATGCCATCTGTTTCCCCTTAGCCGTTTATGCTTTTCGCGAAATCCATCAGGTAACGATCTGTAATACGCTGGCGTAACATCATGTTTTCCAGTGGTGGTACAGGTGTATAGTCGTAATCGAGGGTCAATTTCCCTGCTTTCAAGGTGTCTTTATCATTAGCGTTTTCGTCATACCAACATTGACCGTCAATAATGTAGCCCCCAGATTTCAGTTCGCGGAACTTAGCATTGATACCTTCGATAATGTCTCGTACGAGTGAAGGAGTTAGTGGCTTATCGATTGCCCACATATGTGCTTCTGCCATAGTGTCAGCTAAGACTTGGGCAGTACGAGTGTAACTTTCGAACTGGAACAATGGGTCATCAGCGCAGGTACGGGAACCCCAGAAACGGAAGCCATTTTTACGGATAAGTGTCGTGATACCATTTTGGTTTAGCAGGCCTGAATCTGTTGCTGGATCTTGAAGATCCCAGAATACATCTGCTGAAAGACCGGTCACACCATTGACACCGATGTTGGACAGTGTTTTGTGCCAACCTGTTTCTTCATCAATTTTTGCACGCAAACCTAGTGCACGAGCTGTAGCATAGGCGATAGTTTCTTTATTAGAAACAGTATCCCAACTCAGGAAATCTGGCCAAATTAGCATTAATTCGCGCTGACTGAAGTTTTTGCGATATTCGATAACTTCTGAGATGGTCTTACTACCATAGGCGCTGATATAAGCCATTGCTCTCAGTTTTTGCGCGATACTCGCCAACTCAACAGCAACAGCCTTCGTATCCAGCCCAGGAACCCCAAGAATACGTGGCTTCACACCTAATTGGCTTTGTGCTGCCAACAGTGCCTGTATACCGGTTTTCTTACCTTCATTAGTTGTAGTACCAATGATGTTGCTGGTAGTTTGCTCTTCCGTTTCACCTTGTGCTACACGGACAACAACAGTAACGGGTTTAGACTGGTCTGAGATAGCTTTGAGTGCCTGAGGCAATGTACCGGTTTTACCAGCTTTGCCAATGGCGAGTGAAACATCAGTAATCAAGACCGGAGTGTTTAGTGGAAAAGTTTTTTCGTCTGCTTCAGGACCAGTACACACCATACCAACAATAGCGGTGCTAACTGTGGTGATGGTACGTGTGCCTTCGTTAATTTCCTGTACACGGACGCCGTGATGATAATCTTGTGCCATATTAGCGGTTCTCCTGTTAAGGTGTCCCGCTATGTTGAAGTATCCAAATTATTAAATCATTCGATGGGAAATGTGTGGGAGATGATACAAATCAGGTCGCTTAATTTATTATTTTTTCTAATAATTTAATTATTTGTACTTCATAGAGAGTGGAAAAAGAAACCTCTATAAATCAATATCTGTTTCTTCTGGAGTGAACTTTTAGCTCTGTTCATTGATTATTTTTTCACAGATTCCACCGACCAAAATAGATTATAATTTATACATATCAACGCATTTCTCTGTAAACCACAATTCTGGTCATTTATTAACACCCGAATATAGCCAATCTTCGGCATATATAGTCCCGCTTAGTACCAATACGAAACTATTCTTTCGGAAATTTCACC
>NZ_JFGV01000078.1:0-23169 GCF_000612035.1 Photorhabdus aegyptia
CACAATGTTTATCAGCGTTGTGTCGGTCAGTGGTGGCGCATTATAGGGAGTTCTTTGACGCTGGCAAGCGTTTAATTACAAAAAAAATCCATCCGAACACCAATTAGGCAAAAACAGGGCTAAATTGCGATTTAATGCGCGAAATGATAAAAAAAGAGGCAGTTCCCTGCCCCTTATTTCTCGTTAACCTTACTCTCGCGTTAAATATCAAGTTATTGCTTTGCGACGATATGGCTATTTTCCACATCCAGAGTAACTAGTTTTCCTGGCAATAGTTGGCCGGAAAGTATCTTTTGAGCTAATGGGTTTTCGATTTCCTGCTGGATAGCTCGCTTCAATGGCCGTGCTCCGTAAACAGGATCGAACCCTGCTTCCGCCAACATGTCCAACGCTTGCTGAGTAATCGTCACCTGATAACCACGTTCTTCCAGACGCTTGTACAAACGTTGCAATTGGATATCTGCAATCGCTGATAAGTGACTACGCCCTAATGGATGGAACACAACAGCTTCATCAATACGGTTAATAAATTCAGGTCTGAAATGATGGCTAACAATTCCCATCACCATATCTTTCATTTCACCATAATTCAGATCACCAAAACGCTCTTGGATCATGTCCGACCCAAGATTAGACGTCATGATGACAACCGTGTTGCGGAAATCGACGGTACGACCTTGCCCATCAGTCAACCTACCATCATCCAGCACCTGCAATAAGATATTGAATACATCCGAGTGCGCTTTTTCCACTTCATCAAGCAGAATAACGGAGTAAGGTCGACGGCGAACCGCTTCTGTTAGATAGCCACCTTCTTCATAACCAACATACCCCGGCGGCGCTCCTACCAACCGTGATACGGTATGTTTTTCCATAAATTCAGACATATCGATACGCACCATTGCATCATCGCTGTCAAACAGGAAATTCGCTAACGCCTTGCACAACTCAGTTTTACCAACACCGGTTGGACCAAGGAACAAGAATGAACCAATCGGACGATTTGGATCAGCTAATCCAGCTCGGCTACGGCGAATCGCATTAGATACTGCATTGACTGCCTCATCCTGACCAATGACACGTTTATGCAGCTCTTGCTCCATGCGCAACAGTTTGTCTTTTTCACTCTCCAGCATTCTGGCAACCGGAATACCTGTCCAACGAGCAAGAATTTCTGCAATTTCCGCATCGGTAACTTTGTTACGAAGCAGTTTCATATGCTTACTTTCAGCTTGTGTGGCTGCGGCAAGCTGTTTTTCCAATCCAGGTATTTTCCCATATTGAATTTCAGACATCTTCGCTAAATCACCACTGCGGCGTGCCTGTTCTAGGCTGATACGGGCATTTTCCAATTCTGCTTTTATGTGCTGAGTACCGGTCAGTGCGGCTTTCTCAGCTTTCCACTCTTCTTCCAGTTCAGAATATTCGCGTTCTTTTACGATCAGCTCTTCATTAAGCATTTCAAGCCGTTTTTTACTGGCATCATCAGACTCTTTTTTCAGCGCCTGCTGTTCCAACTTCAATTGGATAACCCGACGCTCCAGACGGTCCAGCGCTTCCGGTTTTGAATCCATTTGCATACGTAAACTGGCGCCCGCTTCATCGATCAAATCGATAGCTTTATCCGGCAACATACGGTCTGAGATATAACGGTGAGATAATGTTGCTGCCGCGACAATTGCAGGGTCGGTAATTTGTACATGATGATGTAATTCATAACGTTCTTTCAGACCGCGCAAAATAGCGATAGTGTCCTCTACGGAAGGTTCTGCGACATAGACTTTTTGAAAACGGCGTTCCAGCGCTGCATCTTTTTCAATGTATTGACGATATTCATCCAGTGTTGTTGCCCCAACACAGTGAAGTTCGCCACGGGCCAAGGCTGGTTTTAACATGTTGCCAGCATCCATTGCCCCATCAGCCTTACCCGCACCAACCATAGTATGCAATTCGTCAATAAACAGAATGACATTGCCTTCCTGTTTGGAAAGGTCATTCAGCACACCTTTCAAACGTTCCTCGAATTCACCACGATATTTAGCCCCTGCTAACAGCGCTCCCATATCCAGAGAAAGGACGCGCTTATTTTTAAGACCCTCAGGAACTTCACCATTAATGATTCGTTGAGCAAGCCCTTCAACAATGGCCGTTTTACCGACCCCGGGCTCACCAATTAAGACCGGATTATTTTTGGTACGGCGTTGTAATACCTGAATAGTGCGGCGAATTTCTTCATCACGGCCAATCACCGGATCAAGTTTGCCTTGTTCAGCACGTTCAGTCAGATCAATAGTATATTTTTTCAGGGCTTGGCGTTGATCTTCCGCTCCCTGATCATCAACTTTTTCACCACCACGCATTTGTTCTATTGCCTTAGTGATTTTTTCTTTTGTTGCGCCGACAGCTCTCAATATGTCACTTAATGTGCCACGTTCTTCCAATGCTGCCAGAACAAATAATTCAGAGGAGATAAAATTATCCCCGGCTTTTTGTGCTAATTTGTCGCACAGATTTAAATGGCGAACTAAGTCATTGGATGGTTGTACATCACCACCAACACCCTGTACCCGCGGCAAACGTTCTAAAGCCAGCTCAAGCTGATTGCTGACACGGCCCGCATCGATTCCAATTGACGTTAATAATGGGCGAATAGAGCCACCCTCTTGCTTTAACAGTGAACTCAT
Organism: Photorhabdus aegyptia; assembly: GCF_000612035.1. Classification (NCBI taxonomy): domain Bacteria; kingdom Pseudomonadati; phylum Pseudomonadota; class Gammaproteobacteria; order Enterobacterales; family Morganellaceae; genus Photorhabdus; species Photorhabdus aegyptia. The sequence goes on from NZ_JFGV01000078.1 coordinate 2,685, forward strand.
TAAGTGAATTGGTTCGATGAACTGATTATCACGCCCAAGTGCAAGGGACTGGGCGTCAGCGAGAGCAAGCTGGAATTTATTAGTAAGACGATCCAGACGCATAACACCTCCAATACTGTTCAGAATGTTGCTACTGGAGATTAAATGAGGCCATTCCTCAAATATTCAAGGTTATTCTGAAAAGCAAATTGTGAGATATTCTCTTATGCGCCAACGGATCGCCCTACGAGATAGGTTATATCAGCCAGATTAAAGTTGCCATACGTCCGGTGATCCCATCACGCCGATAAGAGAAAAATTTCTCTTTATTAGTGACAGTACACTCACTCCCGCCAAAAATCGCATTCACACCAACAGATTGCAATTTTAGTTTTGCCAACAAATAGATATCCGCTAAATACTTTTCGCCAAAAGGTATAAAAGCTTGACTCAAATCAGCATGCTGGCTAGTGAACGCTTGCAAAACTTCATTGCCGACTTCAAATTTTTTCGCGCCAATCGCCGGCCCTAACCAAGCTTGGATCTGATGAGGTTTAGCGTTAAATTGAGCGATAGTGTTTTCCAGTACGCCAGCGCATAAACCTCTCCACCCCGCATGGGCAGCGGCAACCTCATCACCGGCAGAACTGCAAAATAGTACAGGCAGGCAATCTGCCGTCATCACAGCACAAACCTGCCCAAGAATATTGGTATAAACAGCATCAGCTCTCTTATCTTCCAGCGGCTGACCATTGAGTCTCACAACGCGCGTACCATGAACCTGCTCTAGCCAGACCGGCGGCTGAGGCAGTTCTGCCATTTCCGCTAAAATATGCCTGTTTTGTTCTACAACATCAGGTTTATCACCAACATGCGTGCCCAGATTCAGGCTATCGTAAGGCGATAAGCTCATTCCCCCCAAACGGGTAGAACTACAGGCTTTTACTGTCGTCGGCTGCGGCCAGTTTGGAAAAATAAGCGAGGTCATTTACCAATCCATTTCGTCTTTAAATGCTTCTGCATCTGCTTTTAATGCCTTAACCAGCATCACCATATCTTCGGGTAATTCAGCGTGCCACTCCATTTCAATGCCGGTTATCGGATGATAAAGGCGCAGCATCGTGGCGTGCAATGCCTGACGATCAAAGTTACGCATTACCTCGCGAAATTCATCAGAAGCCCCTTTCAAAGGACGAGGACGACCGCCATACAAAGGATCGCCTACCAATGGGTGACTGATATGGGCCATGTGAACACGTATCTGGTGTGTTCTGCCTGTTTCCAGTCTGAGGCGCAGACGAGTATGCGCCCTAAAGTGCTCCATTACCCGATAATGGGTAATAGCCGGTTTTCCCATTGGATGCACTGCCATATGCGTTCGTTTTGTTGGATGACGAGAAATGGGTTCTTCAACGATTCCGCCAGCGGTCATACGACCTATCGCCACCGCTTCATATTCACGGGTAATTTCGCGTAGTTGGAGTGATTCGACTAAACGCGTTTGAGCGGGAACCGTTTTAGCAATGACCATCAGCCCTGTCGTATCTTTATCAAGACGGTGGACAATGCCCGCCCGAGGGACATCGGCAATTTCAGGATAACGATATAACAGCGCGTTCAATACCGTACCGTCTGGATTTCCTGCTCCCGGATGAACGACCAAATCACGCGATTTGTTTATGACTAGAATATCATCATCTTCATAGACAATATTTAACGCAATATTCTGAGGTTCCCAACGCGCATCTTCTTCAATGATGGCATCAATGACAATTTCTTCACCTCCCAGCACTTTTTCTTTTGGCTTATTGATTAATTTGCCATTAACCTGAACTCTGTCATCCAAGATCCAATCTTTTATGCGTGATCTTGAATAATCAGGGAACAATTCAGCCAAAGCCTGATCTAAACGTTGGCCGAGCTGAGATTCGGCGACTGTTGTATTAAGTCGAATTTGTTGTGCCATATATTGTTTCTACACTTACGTTGAGTTTTGACGGCAGAGCCGTTTAATTTAATATAGTGTGCTATTGTAACTCGATCTTTTGCCGGGAGCTTCATGGATAGTCTCCCAGAAAACACTCAGAGGATAATCAACACGTGATGATACGCATAAAATATCTGGTGGCGGCAGCCACATTGAGCCTGGTACTTTCCGGGTGCGCTGGTAATAAAAATGCTGTCCCCGACAGCCCACCCGCGGAAATTTACTCTAAGGGTCAGGAAAAGCTGCAAAATGGTAGCTATGGAGATGCGATCAAGCAATTGGAAACCCTCGATAATCGCTATCCATTCGGCCCCTATTCACAGCAAGTACAACTCGATCTGATTTATGCTTATTATAAATCCTCTGACTTGCCAATGGCGCTTGCTTCCATTGACCGCTTCATACGCCTGAATCCAACTCACCCCAACATTGATTATGTTCTGTATATGCGAGGGTTAACTTCACAAGCTCTAGATAACAGTCTATTGCAGAGTTTCTTCGGCATTGACCGCTCAGATCGTGATCCTGAACACGCCAGGGTAGCATTCAAGGATTTTAGCCAATTAGTACGCTATCATCCTAACAGCCTGTATACCGCCGATGCCATTAAGCGTTTAATGTTTATCAAAGAGCGCCTGGCAAAGTATGAGCTTTCTGTGGTGGAATATTATAACAAACGCGGCGCCTATGTCGCGGTGGTAAATCGGGTTGAGCAAATGTTACGTGATTACCCTGATACACAGCCAACTCTCGCAGCATTGCCTTACATGAAAAAAGCTTATACACATTTGGGTTTAACAGCTCAGGCAGATAAAGTAGCAAAACTCATTGCTGCTAATCCTGTATAAAAAAGCAGATGATAAAACAGCGGTTGGCGCCGCTGTTTTATTTTTACTTGTCAAATCCAAAAAACGCTTATCCATTAGGAGAATAAAAGACTCAACTTGTCAATAGTGTCTCATTAGCTTCAATCCTGCAATAGATATTCTTTGTATTTTTATCATTAATCACAATTACTTCAACTAGTTGCCTCATGTCTGGTTAAAAGTGATTTAGATCACCTTTTTCATGAAAAAGAAATGTATTCTGAAATTATTGAAGGTGGATAATCAATAATGAGAGGTAACTATATGATAGTGAATATTACCAGCAAACAAATGGAGATTACCCCGGCAATTCGCAACCACGTAGAAAAACGTCTGAGCAAACTAAATAAATGGCAAGTAAATCTGATAAATCCTCATATTATTCTATCAAAAGGGCCTCAAATTTTTAGGGCTGATGCAACCATAAGTATACCGAATGGTATGCTAGTTGCCGGTGCGAAGCATGAAGATATGTATATTGCTATCAATGAATTATTAACAAAACTGGAGCGTCAATTGAACAAAGTACAGCATAAGGGAGAGGCACGCCGTACTGACAACAGTGTTAAAGAATTAAACCTTAACCTAGAAGCACAACTAGAAACAGAACCAGAAATATCACAATAAAATAACAATGACTTGCCTCTGACGCGTCCAATTTGGACGCGTTTTTTGTTGACAGAAACAACAACATAAGGTTAATTAACGAAAATTACCGTAACCCCTTGTCCAGTGCGGATGGCTGCCGATGAAATGGAAAGCATAATGGAAAGCTTCGCCCGGTTGGACAAAGATCGGTCACATAAACTATGAATATGAGAATATGATGAATACAAACCTGTTTTTCTCTTCTTTCTTTTTTACCTTCCCTTGAGGGAGGCTTTCGTCGTTGAAAAAAGAACGAGAAGACGAACAGTAAGCCTCCCCATCGGGAGGCTTTTTTCTGTCTATTGCAAACCTATTATTATCAGAATGTGAATAACCCATTAGGAACCCATTTATGGATCAAAATAATTTGCTGAAAATACGGGAAAAAGTCAGCGAACTTGATTTAAAGTTACTGATTTTACTAGCAGAGCGTCGCCAATTAGCTTTTAATATCGCACAAACTAAGTTAAAGGATAATCGCCCTATCAGAGACAAAGATCGCGAACGAGAACTATTAGATGTCCTAATTAAAAAAGGGAAAAACTACGGGCTTGATGGCTTTTATATTTCGCGTCTCTTTCAGATGATCATTGAAGATTCCGTACTCACTCAACAAGCATTATTGCAGCAACACCTAAATCAAACCCCCCAAGATTCAGCGCGTATTGCATTCCTCGGTCCTAGAGGTTCCTACTCTCATATCGCAGCCCGCCAATATACCGCACGCCATTTCAATCAATTAATTGAATGTAGCTGTCATAAGTTCCAGGATATCTTCTCCCTGGTTGAAACAGGCCAGGCGGATTACGGAATGTTACCCATTGAAAATACCAGCTCTGGTTCCATCAATGATGTTTATGACTTGTTGCAACATACCAATTTGTCAATTGTGGGAGAAATAACCCTTCCTATTGACCATTGCCTACTCGTTGCAAGAGACACAACGCTATCAGAGATCAAAACGGTTTACAGTCACCCTCAACCATTCCAACAATGTAGCCAATATATTAATCAATTCCCACATTGGAAAATTAAATATTGCGAAAGCACTGCCGCAGCAATGCAAGAAGTCGCTGAACAGAACTCACCAGAAATTGCAGCTTTAGGTAGTGAAGCGGGCGGCGCACTTTATCAGTTACAAGTTCTGGAACAGAATCTAGCCAATCAATCACATAATATTACTCGTTTCATTATTGTTGCCCGTCAGCCTATTGAAGTTGCAGAACAGGTACCGGCCAAAACGACATTTATTATGGCAACCGGACAGCAGGCAGGCGCGCTGGTAGATGCGTTAATGGTGCTGAAAAAACATAATATTATTATGAGTAAACTGGAATCTCGCCCGATTAACGGGAATCCGTGGGAAGAGATGTTTTATATTGATGTCCAAGCTAATATTCGTTCAATTAATATGCAACACGTCCTGAAAGCATTGGCGAAAATCACTCATTCATTAAAGGTATTGGGATGTTATCCAACAGAAAGTGTGGTGCCGGTTAATCCTTCCTGATTAAAAAGAACCGGGTATTAAAATATCCGGTTCAGATTATTGGCTTTCAACATTTTTATTATCAATGAGAAAATTTTTACTGCCTTTAACCTCTCGGTTTAAGGCTTTTTATTTATTCCGTAAATCCCGACTTTCTCAGATTAAATACGTTTTATCTGAATGTGACAAAACCGATGTTAATAAAAACCACGTTTTATCTGTCGCCACGGTTTTAAAGCCTGGAAAAAACCGCAAGCATATCGTGAAAAAGAAGGTAAAAACTTTAATCATTAAAGGTAAAACAGAAATGATTAAAGCTTTTTTAAAGCAAGTAAAAAATCCGGTGTTATACTGACACCGGAAGAGAAAACATCAGAAAAGACAAGTTTTAAATTTATTAACAAGGTGAAAAAATGACAACATTAACCATAGAACAAGAATATTCGATTATATCAAACCATTTATCAAGAATATCCACATTAAGAAGATTTGCTCAAACAAAAGATGTTGAATGGTTAGAAGATGTTTACAAATCACTAGAAACAATCGTGCAAGACAACAAAGAAACCTTCAGATTAATGAGTTTAGAAGCGGAACAAAAAGAACAAAAACGTTTAGACATATTAAGGCTGATTAAAGAAACCGGCTTTGATCTCGAGACCATTAACATACCTGTTACCATCTCTAGTTTTAAAGCTAAAAAATCAAATGCAGGAAAAGGAAAGACGAGAAAACGTGACTGCTCCCCGCCGTAAACGGCGAGGCTTCCCACTTCTCAGGCCGCCACCGTCGATGCAACGGATTTACGCTGGCCTCCGTGGGCAGAAACGACGAGCCCCGCCGCCTGTAATTCCTGTATGCCCTTGCGCTCGATGTTGAGCGCTGCGTTGATATCACGATCATGTTCGACACCACAGCAAGGACATGGCCAGCTCCGCTTATGCAGCGGCAGTTCTGGCATTTTGTGACCGCAACAGTGACAGGTTTTCGAACTGGCGAACCACTGATCCAGCTTCACCAGATGAACCCCTTTCTCTGCGGCTTTGTATTCCAGTTTCTTGATGAAGCCATGCCAGCCCGCATCGCCGATAGCGCGAGCCAGCCTGGGATTCTTCATCATGTTGGCCGATTTCAGCGTCTCAACAATTATCGCTTGGTTTTCGTCAACCATTGTTCGGGAGAGTTTGTGTTGAAAATCGGCGCGAGCATTCGCTACCCGCTCGTGTACGGCGGCAAGCCTCTGTCGTGCTTTACGGCGGTTGGCGCTGCCTTTTTGTTTCCGGGAGAGGGCCTTCTGTTTACGCCTCAGATTACGGCCGGCATTGATAAGATGACGGGGATTGGCCATCTTATCTCCGCTGGATTTGATAGCGTAGTGAGATAATCCCATATCCAAACCTGTCATCTGGGTTATCAAAGAGGGCTTCTCGGGCGCGGCCATGCCATCATCACAGAGTATCGAGGCGTAGTATTTGCCGGTGGCTGAACGACTCAGGGTCATGCTTTTCACCTCTCCGGTCATTTCACGGTGCAGACGGGCTTCTATCGGCGATAACTTGGGTATTTTTATTGCCCCGTCCAGCACCTTCACCCCGACACAATGATAGCTGGACTGCCTGCCATGCTTGCGTTTGAACGCCGGGAAGCGCGCTTTCAGCTTCGGATTAAAAAAGTTGGAAAACGCCATATCGAGGTTAATCACCGCCTGCTGCAAGGCGATGGCGTCATACGCTTTGAGCCAGGCATACCGGCGGGATTTTTTCGCCACTGACAGTAAGGGCTTGAGGTCTTTACGCGGGCTAAGGTTCACCCCGTGGCGTTGATAAGCGTGCTTCTTGATGTGGAGCGCCTTGTTGTATGCGAAACGAACCGCACCGAACTGAGCATTGAGATAATCAGCCTGTTCTGGCGTCGGGTAAATGCGGACTTTGGTGGCTCTTAACATCATCAGCGCTCATCGGTATAGTTTATGTATTTTAACCGCTTTTTTTGGCCGTGTCCCCCCCCCGGGCTGGCAATGAGCGTGATGGTTAATAACCTGAAAGCCCTACGGGCTTTTCGCCTTATATCACCGCCCGCATTGGGCGAGGGTTTACGGCGGATTTTGCTAAAAGAATATCTTTACACCATTAAACCATTTACTAGCTGATTTAAGAAAAAAATAAAGAGTGGTGACTGATAAAGACTGTTCAGCATTGTCAATAAAACGGAGTCAGTAAAGATAAAAAACTAGTATGATTAATGTCCGTTAAATATAAAACACGATATCCATGATGGATAATTAAACTTAATAAAAAACAGGGGTGAAAAGGGGGAAAACACGGTTAAACCTTATACCAATTAAATCCAGGAGCTAATACCATGACTTTTAATAATAATTTGAAAACTACACATCATAAAATTATCAGTTAAAATAATAAACGAAAATCGGTTTTGTTAATGCTTAAAACGGATATGATTAATGCTCATTAAGCGTAAAACCACATACCATGATGGTTAAACTTTAATAAAACAGGGCATTAAAAGAGAGAAAAAAAACTGTTAAAAGCTATACTATCTCAGCGCTAGCAATTACCAGTTATTTATACCGGTATCTGTCAGATTAAATCCGGTTCAGTTTTTTTCCACCCAGATTCATTTACCAACTAAAAAGCAGGTATTAAAGGGGGTTAAAACACGATTAAAACCGTATACCGATTAAACCCAGAAGTTAACACCATGATTTTTAATAACAACTTAAAAACTGGCTTTATCAATGCTTACATACCTAGAAAAAAGATAAATGAAAATATGAATAGGTTTATCCGTTTACCAGAAAATATATCTCCCCAAAAACCATCTTTAATAACGTTTTCAACCGTGGAATAAACTTTCCCTAAACCAGTTAAATCATCCGATGATAAAAAATCGGCGTAACAAAATCCGTAAATAAATAATTTAACCAAATAATAACTCAGCTATTTTCAGCATTATTATATTGCACATCTACCATGTAAAACTACGATACCTTAAATACGCCAGTTTAAACTTGCTTTACACGTCTTTAATCCGCCCAATAGCATTGCTTTTCTATGATTTAATTTAAACTACGCCTCTATTTTATGCCTTTAATGTGATCTAATCCGCAAAGCCTTTCACCCTCATTAATACCATTAAACTTGTCAGCAATTTGAACAAGGTATTGTCATATCCGGTTCTTTTTATACCCGTTATCTTTCAAGTTTCCTCTTTGTTGGCTGCGCTCGCTCACCCCGGTCACATAGTTATCCATGCTCCCGGGGATTCGCTCCCTTGCCGTCGCGATGCATCTTAAAATCCATAGGGGATAGCTATTGGCGACTATCATTCGCTTGTTGAAGCAATACCCTGCTCTCTCTCATAAAATGAGGCGCATAATCACCAAACCATTCACTAACATCTTCAAAACTGCTGACAAAAGCCCGTTTATCCCGGCTTTCCAATATCTCTAACGCTTGTCCAAAACTTTGGTGATAACGGCGTATAAGATCAATATTCTCTGGTGATGACATAATAATATCCGCGTAAAGCTGAGGATCTTGCGCGAACAACCGCCCAACCATGATCAATTCCAAACGGTAAATAGGGGAAGATATTGATAACAGTTGTTGTAAATCAGCGCCTTCCTGTGCGAGATGTTGCCCATAAGCAAATGTCGTGAAATGGCGCAACGCCTGAATAAAGCTCATGTTTTTATCATGCTGTTCAGGACTCATTTGATGCAAGCAAGCCCCCCAAATCAACAACTGTTCTAAAAACCATTGATAAGCTTCCTCTTGACATCCGTCACAGTAAACAACAACTTGTTTTACCAAACTACCGACATCCGGCCCAAACATAGGATGTAATCCCAATACTGGGCCTTTATGCACTTCAAGCATAGCTTGTAATGGCTGCTGTTTAACGGACGCCAAATCCACCAAAATGCAATGGTCAGGTAATGGCGGTAAACGGCGAATAACCTCTTCTGTCAAATGAATAGGCACGCTGATAATCACCATACCCACTCCCGCCAGAATCTGCTCCGCGTCAGGCCAATCTTGTGGCTCCAGATTTTTGACTTCATAACCAGACAATGTTAACAAGCGGCCAAACAGTTTCCCCATTTTGCCCAAACCACCAACAATGACTATCGGCCCCAATTGAGGGCAAAGCGTTTTAAACCCTTTGTTATTTTCACTGGTGTAGGACTCCCGCATAATACGGCGCAGAATATCTTCAATTAAATCAGGTGGAACACCAAACTCTTCGGCCTCCTGCCGACGTGAAGCGAGCATCGCCATTTCTCTGTCAGGCGCATAAATTGACAACCCATTCTGGCTTTTTACCTCACCAATCTCTGCAACCAATTCCAGACGCTTTGCCAGTAAGCCCAGCAAAGCTTTATCCACTTCATCAATCTTATCCCGCAATTGAGATAATTCAGCCGCCATATTTATTATCCCGCTTTTTTCAGTACTGTCATTCTTTGCGACAATTGCCTGCTAAGTTGCTGATGTAATTTTCTTAGCATTGCCTCTGTCGTCTGCCAACTAATACATGCGTCAGTCACTGATACGCCATATTTCATTTCACTACGCGGTTGTTCAGAAGATTGATTACCCTCATTAATGTTGCTTTCCAACATAATGCCAGTAATAGATCGATTCCCTGAAATGATCTGATCCGCAACAGAATCCACAACCAAACTTTGGCGACGAAAATCCTTATTAGAGTTACCATGACTACAATCAATCATCAAGGATGGCAATAATCCAGATTGAATCATTTGCTGTTCACATTCCATTACATGTTGGGCGCTGTAATTAGGGGTCTTACCGCCACGTAAGATAATATGTCCATTCGGGTTCCCTTGCGTTTGTAATAAACACACCTGCCCCGACTGATTTATTCCCATAAAACGGTGTGGCATAGCAGCGGCACACATCGCATTAATTGCCGTGCTCAAGCTACCATCAGTCCCATTTTTGAAACCAACAGGCATAGATAAACCTGAAGCCATTTCCCGGTGTGTCTGAGATTCCGTGGTTCTCGCGCCAATTGCAGACCAACTGAATAAATCCCCCAAATATTGGGGACTATTCGGATCTAAAGCCTCTGTCGCAAGAGGTAATCCCATTTTAACCAAACTAAGTAGTAAGCGGCGGGCAATATGCAGGCCAGCTTCCACATCAAATGAGCCATCCATGAACGGATCATTAATAAGACCTTTCCAACCCACAGTTGTACGAGGCTTTTCAAAATAGACACGCATGACGATGTACAAGCTATCACTCAATTCAGCAGAAAGGGCGGCCAAACGGTGAGCATAATCCAAAGCCGCGTCTACGTCATGAATAGAACAAGGACCACAGACTACCAGCAAACGGGGATCACGGAGCTGAACAATGTCAGCTATTGTTTTACGCGCGTTTGCAATAGCATGCAGATCATCATCACCCAGTGGATATTGTTGCTTTAATTCTTTTGGAGTGATAAGAATTTGCTCACCACTGATGTGAACGTTATTAAGTACATCTCTTTGCATGAACATGTCGATTTTCTCCTCAAATTATCATTCTGTACTCATTTGTTTTTATGCATTTGACTAATAACATATCATGCGTCGTAAAGAATACAATCCAAAAGTGTAAACAAATCTAAAACACTGTAAATAAATATTTACAAAAAATGAAAAAGGAGTCAATTCAATGATAAATCTATTCTATAACCAATTAATAACATTAAAATTATTTCATATAGAAAAATATTAGAAATAATTATCTTAAAATAAGATTAATATCAAAACACAAGAGCGAAATATTTGAGCCAATACTTTATGATTGTTAGTCCTTTATTTTTCCATTTAAAATTATTAGGTGAAAAATATATTCTTCTCACTTTCATTACTAAAAACAGATAATATCAATAATCTTATTTTATATTGTGATGAAAAATTTATATCGCTCTTTTAAACTTAATATACTAGGGCCGGAAAATCCGGCCTCTTTATTAAAATATCCGTTACAAAGCTTGCTGTAAGAAAGCAATTAATTCCTGATTAACTTTATAGGGTTGCTCCAATGTGGAAATATGCCCTGCATCCTGGATAATAATATGATCACAATGTAGTATTTCAGCCATCAAATAACCCTCCAGTGGCGGGCGAGGCGTATCTTGTTCGCCAGTAATAACAAGCGAAGGAATATCCAGTTTTTCCAACAAATGAATTCTATCTTCACGCCCAAATATTATTCTACCTAACGGAACAATACTATTACGCAATATTTCCGCAGGAATAGCTACCAGACGCTGAGTTAATTCATCAACCAAATGCTGAGCCGGTTGCTGGCTAAAGAAAGCCGGCGCTATCTGCTGTTGCAAAATAGATTGAGGAATTGCGCCAGCCTGCTCTATCGCATCCAACATGGCAAAGTATTTTGTATGAGTCACCTCCGGTTCTAATCCGACAAAGGTATCCATCAAAACCAGTGCCTTAACTCTGTCCGGCGCCATCTCTACCAACTCAATTCCCCACATACCGCCAGCGGATAACCCAATGATAGCAAACTCTTTAATGCCAAGTTGATCCATCAACGCCAGGTAATCCCGAGCTAAATCAGCCAAAGTGCGATGTTGTTCTGGTAGCTCTCCCGAGTTTCCATGTCCCCAGAGATCAGGAGCAATCACCCGATATTTTTTACTTAAAGCCTCGATCTGAGGCGCCCACATAGTAGAATCAAACAAATAGCTATGCCCTAGTAATAACGGGAAACCTTCACCTTCATCTCGGTAAGCCATTGTTTTGTTATGTATTTGAAAAGTTTTCAAAGCAAATCCTTATCGTCAGTTAATCACGTCTGAAATTATTCTAAGACTCTCAAAATAATTGTCTTTAAGATTATTACGATCTGATAATAATGTATTGCCGAATCATTTATCGATGAGTAAAAATCCTCCTTCATAAAAAGCAACATTGATTTCGCTCCTGAGGAGCATAATAAAAAAATCCTCCAAAAAAACCGCCCATATTCAGCCTGTTTCTTCATTACAATAAGGCAGAGCCAAAACCAAATTGATGACCACGCCCGCAAAATGCAGTTTTAAATTGAGCGTAAAAAAAGAGGCCAACAATTGCTGGCCTCTTTAATGATAACTTTCGGATGTAACGAAAGCGTATTATTTGCTGTTCAGACGCTCTTTAATACGAGCGGCTTTACCAGAACGCTGACGCAGATAGTACAGTTTAGCTCTACGAACAGCACCACGACGTTTAACGTTAATGCTGTCTACGACTGGGGAGTGAGTCTGGAATACACGCTCAACACCTTCGCCGTTAGAAACTTTGCGAACAGTGAATGCAGAGTGCAGACCGCGGTTACGGATAGCGATAACCACGCCCTCGAATGCCTGCAGACGTTTCTTAGCACCTTCTACGACCCATACCTTAACTTCCACGGTGTCACCCGGACGGAATGAAGGTACGTCTTGCTTCATCTGCTCTTGTTCAAGTTGTTTAATAATGTTGCTCATAATAATTCTCTTACCCTAGGTAAACTGATATATCAGAGACATTCCCTTCGGGGATATGTCTGGATTAATTAGTTGCTTCAGTTAGATGTTCCCTTTGGAACTCTATTAGCAATATCCTTTGCTCGTCAGTCAGAGCTAGGTTTTCCAGAAGTTCAGGTCTTCTAAGCCAGGTCCGGCCAAGCGATTGTTTCAGCCGCCAGCGATTAATTTCAGCATGATTTCCAGACAGCAACACTGGTGGAACTTCCATACCATCTAATACCTCCGGGCGAGTATAGTGCGGACAATCCAGCAATCCATCAGCAAAAGAATCCTCCTCCGCTGATGCCTGATGCCCCAGAACACCCGGAATGAACCGAGAAACTGAGTCAATCATCGTCATTGCAGGGATTTCACCACCGCTGAGCACGTAATCACCGATAGACCACTCTTCGTCAATCTCGGTTTGGATCACCCGCTCATCTATCCCTTCATAGCGGCCGCAAATCAAAATCAGTTTTTCATTTGTTGCCAGCTCACAAACCCCTTGTTGGTTGAGTTTGCGTCCCTGAGGTGAAAGATAAATCACTTTTGCACCTTCGCCTGCCGCAGTTTTTGCTGCATGAATGGCTTCCCGTAAAGGCTGAACCATCATCAACATGCCTGGACCACCGCCATAAGGTCGATCGTCAACGGTACGATGCCGGTCATAGGTAAAATCCCGTGGATTCCAGCATTCAATACTTAACAGGCCATTTTTCACTGCCCGGCCAGTTACCCCATAATCGGTTATTGCGCGGAACATTTCAGGAAACAGGCTAATAACCCCAATCCACATTATCGCGTCCCACTCATTTCAACCGCTTATAACCGGAGTTTAAAAACCAGGATCCCAATCTACTTCAATGGTTTTAGTAGCGAGATCGACTTTCTTGATAACCTGCCCATCAAGAAACGGAATTAGCCGTTCCTTGATACCGAATGCATCTTTCAAGTTTGCTTTAATTACCATTACGTCGTTAGAACCGGTTTCCATCATGTCATTGACAGTCCCCAAGTTATAACCCGCGGTGTTGATTACCTGGCAACCTATTAAGTCTTTCCAGTAGTAATCACCCGCATCCAGCTCTGGCAGTTGTTCTGAATCTACAATAATTTCGCAATTAGTCAGTAAATTCGCAGCATCCAGATCATCAATACCTTTGATTTTGATGATCATATCCTGATTGTGGTGTTTCCAGGCTTCCAGTTCGATGTGTTGCCACCGACCTGCCCGTTGAATAAACCACGGTTGATACTCAAAAATGTCTTCGGCATGTTCGGTGGAAGAAAAAACTCTGAGCCAACCACGAATACCGTAAGTTGAACCTAGTTTTCCCAATACAATTGGGTTTACAGGCGGTTCAAAACAGGTTTGCTTGCTCATAGTTACCACCGCGACAGATTAAGCTGCTTTTTTGGCGTCTTTGATCAGTGTAGAAACACGATCAGACACAGTTGCACCCAGACCAACCCAATGTTCAATACGGTCCAGATCTAAACGCAGTGCTTCTGCTTTCCCTGTTGCAATAGGGTTGAAGAAGCCAACACGCTCGATAAAGCGACCATCACGCGGGCTGCGGCTATCGGTCACGACTACTTGGTAAAACGGACGCTTTTTGGCGCCGCCACGAGCTAAACGAATTGTTACCATAACATCCTCATTAGTTAACAAAACAACCAGACTTCATCGAGGAACGAAGTCCGGTTGTCAGATAAAAAGCCCGAAAAGTTTACTCACTTTGGCGCAAAAAGCAATCCAAAGTGGATATTCTTCGAGACTTTATCGATTAACGGCCCATAAATCCGGGTGGCATCATGCCTTTCATACCACGCATCATTTTTGCCAGGCCGCCTTTTTTCATCTTTTTCATCATGCGCTGCATTTCGTCGAATTGTTTAAGCAAGCGGTTAACATCTTGAACCTGAGTGCCTGAACCATTGGCAATACGACGTTTACGAGAGCCTTTAATTATTTCCGGCTTTTCCCGCTCTTTGCGCGTCATGGAATTGATAATCGCTTCCATTTTTACCAGAATTTTATCATCCATCTGGGATTTCACTGCATCTGGCACCTGAGACATCCCCGGCATTTTGCTTAACATGCTGGCCATTCCCCCCATGTTACGCATCTGCTTTAGCTGATCTAGAAAGTCATTTAAATCGAAGCCGTCACCTTTCTTTAATTTAGAAGCCAGCTTTTCAGCCTGGGTGCGATCGACTTTACTTTCAATCTCTTCAATCAGAGAAATGACATCGCCCATTCCAAGGATGCGAGAGGCAATACGATCCGGGTGAAACGGCTCCAACGCATCCGTTTTTTCACCAACACCCAGGAATTTAATCGGCTTACCGGTAATATGACGAATAGATAGCGCAGCACCGCCACGGGCATCACCATCGACTTTGGTTAACACCACACCGGTCAGCGGCAATGCTTCATTGAAAGCTTTCGCGGTATTAGCCGCATCCTGCCCCGTCATCGCATCAACAACAAACAGGGTTTCCACTGGATTAATGGCTTTATGAACCTGTTTGATTTCATCCATCATCGCTTCGTCAACATGCAGACGACCCGCCGTATCCACCAAAAGCACATCATAGAATTTCAATTTGGCGTGCTGTACCGCTTGAGTCACGATATCAACGGGGTTTTCCTGAGCGTCAGAAGGATAGAAATCAATACCCACTGCCTGCGCTAAGGTTTCAAGCTGTTTGATAGCCGCTGGCCGATAGACGTCGGCAGATACCACCAAAACTTTTTTCTTCTGTTTTCCTTTTAGAAAGCTACCGAGCTTGGCAACGCTGGTCGTTTTACCCGCGCCTTGCAGACCCGCCATTAATACGACGGCAGGAGGCTGAGTAGAAAGATTCAGTTCACTGTTAACTTCCCCCATCGCCTTAACGAGTTCATTCTGAACAATTTTGACAAACTCCTGGCCGGGAGTAAGGCTTTTATTCACCTCGTGGCCTACCGCGCTCTCTTTAACGCACGAAATAAAATCACGCACTACAGGCAATGCAACGTCAGCTTCAAGTAAAGCCATGCGAACTTCACGCAGTGTCTCTTTAATATTGTCTTCGGTCAGTCGCCCACGGCCACTGATATTGCGCAATGTGCGCGATAGTCTGTCGGTTAGATTATCAAACATTGTCTCTGCTCAATTTTTTTAAATGGGCTACCTGTAAGGCGTATTTCGCAAATTATAACACGATGGTAAGGGATCTCTGCACAGAGATTCGCACTGATGATTAACAACGGTTGGAGGCTATCCTTGCTGGCGGTATACTTAAGCTTTAATTCAACCAAAGACTATCGCTAAAACGGCTAATGCTATGCCAGTATTTTCTATAATTTCTTTATTCGCTTATTTACTCAGCCTGGTACTGATTATTCCCAACTTACTGCGGAAATCGAAAGGATACCGCAGGCTGGCATTACTTTCTGCGATTGTCGCTTTAACTTGTCATGCCATTGCACTTAAGTATCAGATCTTCCACGTTAGCAGTGGGCAAAACCTCACTCTTCTAAACCTAGGTTCTATTGTCAGTTTACTGACTTGTATCATCATGACAATTGTTGCTTCTCATGGCCGCGCTTGGTTCCTGCTACCCATTGTCTACAGTTTTGCCATGATAAATTTGGTCCTGGCGAGTCTGATGCCAGGTGAATTCATTACCCATCTAGAGGCCAGCTTTGAATTATCTATTCATATTGGCTTAGCGCTTCTTGGTTACGCAACTTTACTTATCGCTGCATTATATGCATTACAACTTGGATGGTTGGATCATCAGCTTAAAAACAAAAAACTCTCTTTCACGCCAGATATGCCCCCATTAATGTTCATTGAACGCAAAATGTTTCATATCACTCAGGTTGGCGTAATATTGCTAACACTGACTCTCTGTACCGGCATCCTCTATATAGATAATATTTTCAGTAGCGAAAATATCCACAAAGCAATTTTGTCTATCATCGCGTGGTTTGTTTACATTGTTTTATTATGGGGCCACTACCATGATGGATGGCGCGGTAAACGCGTTATCTGGTTTAACCTGATCGGCGCATTTACTCTAACACTCGCCTATTTCGGCAATCGATTATTGCAGGAAATCATGGTTTACTAGGAGTATGATGTCCAATCAATACTTGGAAGGAATTCCGCTTTGGAGCATGTCTCAACAAGCACATTACTGATTATTTTAGTCATCATGGTCATTGTCTCAGCTTATTTCTCCGCCTCCGAGACAGGTATGATGACAATGAATCGTTATCGCTTACGTCATCTGGCAAAGCAGGGGAATCGCTCTGCCCGCAGAGTTGAAGCATTACTTCGTCATCCTGAGCAGCTTATCAGCCTGATTCTTATCGGTAATAATCTGGTTAATATTCTTGCCTCAGCACTCGCTACTATCATTGGTATGCGTCTTTATGGCGATGCCGGAGTCGCTATCGCAACCGGTATTTTGACGTTTATCGTACTGATATTTTCTGAAGTTATGCCAAAAACGATAGCCGCCCTCTATCCTGAAAGAGTCGCTTTTCCGAGCAGTTTTTTGCTCCGCCCGTTACAGAAAATCATGCTGCCGTTAGTCTGGGCGCTAAATAAAATTACTTTATTGCTAATGCGTTGCCTTGGTATCAAACATCCTACTGGCTCTAGTCACGCAATGAGTAAAGATGAACTTCGCACTATTGTAAATGAATCAAACGCCAAGCTATCACAGCAACATCAAGATATGCTGATTTCAATTTTAGACCTGGAAAAAATCACAATCGGCGATATTATGGTCCCCCGTAATGAAATTGTTGGCATTGATATTAATGATGATTGGAAATCCATCATACGGCAATTAACTCATTCACCTCATGGCCGGATCGTGCTTTATCGTGATTCACTTGATGATGCCATTGGCATGCTTCGTGTACGCGAAGCTTACCGACTGATGACAGAAAAAAAAGAGTTCACCAAAAGAAACCTAATTAAAGCAGCAGATAAAATCTATTATGTCCCCGTCAGCACACCACTTAATATCCAGTTAGTGAATTTCCAACGTAATAAGGAAAAAGCTGGGCTCATCGTTGATGAATATGGTGATATTCAAGGACTGGTCACTGTTGAAGATATCCTCGAAGAGATTGTCGGTGATTTTACAACATCAATGTCCCCTTCTCTGGCTGAAGAAGTTTCACCACAAAGCGATGGGACTATTTTGGTTGACGGGACAGCCAATATCCGAGAATTAAATAAAGCCTTTAACTGGGCATTGCCTATTGATGGACCACGAACGGTTAATGGTATGGTGCTTGAAGAGTTAGGTGAAATACCCGCACTTAATGTACAAGTGCAAATCGGCAAATATAATTTTGAAGTACTTTCAGTCAACGATAATGTCATTAAACAAGTTCGAGTTACCCCCATTAGCCAATTTCCTGAGCAAAAAGCACAAGCCATTTAAATCGCTACGAAAAATTAACACCGCTGGAGGCGCCCCATCAACCTCCAACGGCAAATTCCTGTTAATACTTCATCTCAGGAACCTGAAATATTATCACTGCTATGGAACTACACTTTCAATTCAGTCAGTTTTTCTTCCGGTAATGCCAACTCGTCATTCTTATTAACGAGGACGTCTGAATCAAGGATATGACGTGCAATATCCTGGGCTTCTGTCAGTGAATGCATGTGATAAGTACCACATTGGTAAATATTTAGCTCTGGGATCTGGCTCTGATCTTTCACTTTCAAAACATCAGCCATCGCCGCTTTCCATGCGTCCGCAACGCGTATTTCCGCCGGTGCGCCAATCAAGCTCATATAAAAACCTGTTCGACATCCCATTGGCGATATATCAATAATTTCAACCCCCTCGCCATTGAGGTGATTGCGCATAAAACCAGCAAACAAATGTTCAAGTGTATGAATACCCTTTTCAGGCATAACCTGTTTATTGGGTACGCAGAAACGTAAGTCAAAAACTGTGATGGTGTCGCCATGAGGCGTTTTCATAGTCTTAGCAACTCTTACGGCTGGCGCATTCATACGAGTATGGTCAACAGTAAAACTATCCAGTAAAGGCATTTCTTCATCTCCACAAAAAATTCAGATTTTTCTTCAAGCAAATGAAACTTTTTCATCTGCCACCGGTCATAAAGAATGAAAGAAGCGTTATTATTATCCCTATTCTCTAGAAAATCCCATTTGGCCACTTTTACTTGTGGCCATTTTCTTTTCTAGCATCCTGTCTGTTGCTTCAGATACTCATCAAAACTCATCGTATCCTCACGTTCCAACGCGTCTTGTCGCTCTACGGAGGCCCTGCGTTCTATAGCGAACTGTTCGTCGCTAATAACCTCATATTTTTCATTGATCAGTTGCTGATGGTATTCATCTGCCAGTTCCAGTCCAAAGCCACCAATACCCTGGCTCTTCATTTTTTCCAGCACGCGAGCCGATAAAGTCAGTGATGAATCATCAAACATAGCAATTAATTCTTCGCAAACTTTTTGATATTGTGTGCCAGAACAACTATCCAATATTGCGGCAACCCGTTTCAAGTCACTAAATAACTTTTTGCCAACTTTTGCCAACGGCTCTTCCACACTTCCACAACCAAGACCAATCATTTGCCCTGGTTTACGCCCTTCAAGGATCACTCTATCCCAGTTCTTACGGCAACAATCTAATTCATCACTGCCCATCTCAGGCGCTTCGGCAAGCACGCACCATATTAAGAATAGGTCAAGAAAACGGATTTGTGTTTCATTGACGCCAATCGCGGCAAATGGATTAATATCCAATGAACGAACTTCGATATATTCCACTCCCCCACGCAGCAACGCATCAGAAGGCGATTCATTCTCTTTTGTGACACGTTTAGGTCGGATTGGCGCATACAACTCATTTTCAATTTGTAAGACGTTGGTATTGAGCTGAATATGTTTATCACCTTGCTTAATACCCAATTTAGCAAACTCATTAGATGGCTTATGAATCGCTTTTTTCAACCCGTCAATATAGGTGTGTAGGTTATTAAACGTAATATTCAGATCACTTTGTGATTTATTGGTGTACCCCAGATTACTCATTCTTAGTGAAGTCGCATAAGGCAGATAACAAGTTCCATCTTCTGTCCGATCAAAAAGAAAAGAGGTCTCTCTTCCACGTAAGAACGAGGAACAAATTGCCGGAGAAGCGCCAAACAAGTATGGGATCACCCATCCAAAGCGGTAATAGTTACGGATCAAGCGGAAATAGCCATTAGAGATCTGCTCTTTACCACTTTCTGCGTCTTCAATGCCAGCCCAGGCGCGCCAGAACTCAATTGGCAATGAAAAATTATAATGAACCCCGGATATGGTCTGCATTAACGCGCCATAACGATTTTTTAACCCTTCACGGTATAAAGTCTTATAGCGACCAACATTCGATGTACCATATTGAGCCAGAGTAATGTTCTCCTCCGCATCAATAAAGCATGGCATACTCAATGGCCACATTTTTTCTTTATCCAGCATACGCGCCGTGTGACGATGAATATCGCTAAGAAAAGAAATCGTATATTTTATGTCATCATTAACTGGTGTTATGAACTCCAACAATGACTCTGCAAAATCAGTAGTAATCCATTTATGCGTAAGCGCTGCACCAAGTGCTTTAGGATGTTCCGTTATGGCCAAACTACCATCGGAAGTAATACGCAATGTTTCACGTTCAACACCGCGACGAATTCCATTTAAAATTGTCGGATGCGCCTCTAGCCATGATAGAGCCTTTGATACGTCCGGGATCAATTCGACCTCCCGTAGTGTTTAGAAGAATTTTTATAAGGGTTTACTTTATCTTAAACAAGTCAAATTGTCGCTGATTAGATATATACCCGTCATCTTTCAAGTTGCCTCTTTGTTGGCTGCACTCACTCACCCCGGTCACATAGTTTGCTATGCTCCCGGGGATTCGCTCCTTT
>NZ_JFGV01000077.1:0-23179 GCF_000612035.1 Photorhabdus aegyptia
GTGTAGCGAGCCGCGTAAATTGAAAAAGCGCGTCATTTAAATTGATAAAATTTCCGCGCCGCGCTTTTTATCAAAACATGTGGTTTATTGAGGTCCTTTTGCGGTCAATGATTGACTGCTTTTTGCTCGTTTCTTTCTCCATTCTTGCAAACACTCATTTTGAACATTAATTGATCTAAAAAGGCCGCTTGAGAGATCTTATCCAGCGGCTAAATTAACAGGTCACCATTCCAGATGGAAACACTGTAAATCAGCGTGAGGTTTTTCGCACACTCACACATAGAGCTAATTTTGATAAATACAATTTATTCTATGTGCAGCGACGGAATTTACATGTCAAAGATTGGTTATATCCGGGTGTCAACAAATGACCAAAACAGCGACTTACAAAAAAATGCGTTGATAGGTATAAATTGTGAGCAAATTTTTGAGGATAAATTAAGTGGAAAAACAACCAACAGACCTGGTTTAAAGCGGGCTTTAAAACGACTTAAGAAAGGAGATACTTTAGTTGTTTGGAAGCTAGATAGGCTTGGTCGTAGTGTAAAACATCTGGTCGATTTAGTTTCCGATTTAAGTGAACGTGGCATTCACTTTCAGAGTCTGACTGACAGTATTGATACTGGTACAGCAATGGGGAGATTCTTCTTTCACGTTATGAGTGCACTGGCAGAAATGGAACGGGAGTTGATAGTTGAAAGGACAATTGCTGGATTAATAGCTGCTCGTGCGCAAGGGAGGGTTGGAGGCAGACCAGTAGCATTATCAGTTGCTGAACAACAGCAAGCTGCTAGATTACTGGTAAAGGGTCACACACGTAAACAGCTATCGCTGATTTACAATGTTTCCCTCTCCACTATTTATAAATATTTACCAATAGAGAAAACCAGACAAGAACAGCTAAAATAAATCACATATTTTGATAAAAAGCGCGGCGCGGAAATTTTATCAATTTAAATGACGCGCTTTTTCAATTTACGCGGCTCGCTACAACGGTAAAGCCCGAAAAATTGAATTTACTTTATCACTGAAAAAAGTCAGTGAAGATATTCGAGAAGGCTTAAGCAATATTACTGCTGATGATTTACTTAATATTGTTAAATAGCGCAGTGCGTTTGCTGACTCTGTTTTTATTTAAAGCATTAACCGTATCTTGAGATATCGCAGCAATATCATTGCGGATTTTCTCATTGTCACTTTTCGATGATATAAGCTTCCTGTAATTGGTTGCTGGCATGATATTCATGATGCTACTTGCAGCAATTAAAAAACGACGTATTGACATCTTTAATCTCCAAATCTTGAACACGGAACACGAAGAACAAGGGCCAAACGGCCCTGTTTTTATTATTTGGGCTGCTCAGGCCACTCAACGTTGGGCGCTTGATTCACATCTACACGACTCAATAGCACTCTGTATTTTCTCCATTCGAGCAGAGCTTCTTTCTCTGCATCAGTAGCGTCTTCCAAGTCAACAGAGTCTTGCAGCAATGAGATTGTTTCATTTGCTTGCTGTAACAGTGCTGCTTGTTGTTGTTTTGCTTCGTTGATTTGATGAGACTTGAGTAAGTCTTTATCAACTACCCAGTCCTTACCATCCCATTTGTCAAAATCAGTTGGGGGCTTCTTAAATGTTAACGTGTCGGGCAGCTCACCGATTTCAGTCACTTCAATCGGGTCACGAGTCAGCGTGTCGTAAGCAATTTTTCCGCGGTAGTCGGGTAGGATTTCCCAGCACTTTCCATCTTTGCTACGACAGACCGCCTTGTCATCAGAATCTGGAAGCTTTGGCGCGTCAGGATAAGCACCGGCTGATAGACTGACACCGAGCATGACGTATTCGATATCTGAAGCAATGAATTCTCTCGTTATCTGATTCGAGTGATAAACTTTTATCCAGCCAGGTTGAATTGCTAATCCGTCTTCACCCAATACGGCTGTTTCATGTTCTAAAGAGTATTTTTGTTCTGTCATTATACTGCTCTCACTATGTAGTTAAATGCGATATTGCGGGGGCGGGTTTCATGGCCGCCAGTGTTGTCAGCAATTGACGTAGCTGTGGCGGTGCCCATAGCGTCTCTGCCGATTGGGTATTTGTAGCCACCCGGCGCCCCCTGATACGTCCACAAATAGCTATTTTCGTTACCGTAACCCGATGCAAGCTGTATTCTTTTTGTGCTGTCAGCTTGCCACGTTCCGCACACGCGCCCCGGATCGACCCCTCTACTATCATCCCATCCCCGGATAAATTCGCCTCTTAAATCGGGCACTCTACCGGCAGGGTAGGCTTCCGCTAGCTTCGGGTATAAAGATTTGTCGAATGTCTGACCGTTGCACGTTAAGTAACCGGGTGGCGTGTAGCGATGGGGGTATGGAAGCGGGACGCCAACGGGAACAATATCATCAAGTGTCGCTAATGTTCCGCTTTTCTGTTGTGCAAATAAATTGTATCTACGATTGCCGTTTTCATCGTTAGAATAGATATGCAACAATTTCCCTTCTGAACCGTTAACCCCCAATACATGCCCATCTTTCGATTTGAAACGCAAATTCGGATAGTTTGTGTTGTTATTAATCGTTAAAGAACCGACACTTGCATCGGAAGCACTGTTAATACGCAAGAAATTAGCATCAACAAAACTTTGCTGTGCTGAATTCTTTGCCAACTCCACCGTATCCGATAAGCCGAGGTTTTTCACAAACGCATTTTTATCAGGAATGTCGGCACCGTTTTGATTTTTTGCCAGCTTACTATTAGCATTGTCATTCACTTCACTAACCAGCTTTTGTGATGCGGCTAATACACTGCTATTACCCAGTTTATCCGTCAGCCCAATGCTCTTTTCAGCGACAATACTTTTAATGGCTACAGCAAGTTGATCTAATTTGCTCTTATCAGGCTTAATACTCGCCGCTTGCAATACAGACAGCAATTCAGCTTGCACAATGTTAAACCACTCCTGACCGGGGTAGCTGACAGCAAGACCCGCGCCGCCCTCAGTAAACCAGAGCGGTGTTGGATTGCTTGCCGGCGTGATGGGCGGCATTACGCTAACGCCCGATGGGTTATCAAGTCCAAACATCGTTAATCCTCATGATAAATAAATACAAATTCAGTTTCGGCGGGGGCATAGCGTTCTAATAAACACTCAAGGTCTGCCGCATCAGCAACACGCAAGCGTTGCTGACAATTATCAAGCACAGTTGAAAAGCGCGAGGTTCTTTCAAAGACATGAACAAAAACACGAAACCAATTCTTTTCTGGATAAATGGGATAGTTGCATCCACGCAGGCAATGATGGGGGTAATGCTCCTCGATTTTAATACGATAGCCGCGTTCTGCCGCCAGGTGCGCATAAAATTGATTACAAAGACTGCCCGACATCACTAATTTTGCTTTTACTGCCTGCCGGCGACTGTCAATTGTTGACTCATTGTCAATACTGCAATCGGGAAGCCCGGCAAAGTCTTCCCAATCTTCAAG
Organism: Photorhabdus aegyptia; assembly: GCF_000612035.1. Taxonomy (NCBI): domain Bacteria; kingdom Pseudomonadati; phylum Pseudomonadota; class Gammaproteobacteria; order Enterobacterales; family Morganellaceae; genus Photorhabdus; species Photorhabdus aegyptia. The sequence continues at coordinate 3,485 of NZ_JFGV01000077.1, forward strand.
CAGCATAAAAGCCCGGTCGGCATAAATTTCATTTAAAATGGCATCATTAATCACATCGATGCGGGCAAATTCTTCGCCGGTAGCCAGCATTAATTGACCCAAATTGCTATCAGGATCTTTTAGCCAGGTTTTACCGTTGGGCAGCAAATCAAGCCCGGATTTTTGATAGTCTTTTGCGGTCATTGCCATTCGACATCTCCGAGTACAAAAATTTCATGCCCGGCTGCATACACGTCCGCAACAGGTGAAATCACAGTGTTATCAATTTCACCCGGCGCGTTAGAAATGGTTGCCCGCATTTCTGATAGCAAAGCCAGTCCACCCGGCGGCAAATTTTCCAGATAACCTTTCAAATTGGTTTTTACCGCCTGTCTGACGACTTCTGTGTTCGGCGATAAGCGAATACGAAAATTAATGATCTTGGCAGCAGGGCTTTCAACAATCAGTTCTGCCCCGGTAGTCTTACCCTCTGCCTGATTAGTCACCGGGTTAATATGCCCGGTCAGGTATTCTTTCACACGCACCAGATCGCCTGGTCGTGGAAATATATTGGTTTCTTCGTCCATCACGAACAAAACACCGACCGACCCATAGCCACGGTAGCGAGGAATACACCAGGCGCGAGTGACACCTGCGCATTCTTTTGCCCAGCGTTCATAGTCATATTTATTGCCCCCGGAGGGCGGATATTGCACCCTGAACAACAAACGAGAACGCAGTGAATCAATCGATTCCAGTTCTGCACCACCGCCGATGTACTGACTGATCGCTTGAGTTTTTACACCCACTACGGGCGAAACCAATTCAAATTCAACCCCGGATGCTGTATTTCCCTGCCTGCCGGGTTCGATGGCAATAACAGAAACTGGGTTTTCACCCGGTGCCGCATAGACATCATCAACGGACTCAAAAACAACCCCGTCCGGGCGCTGAAAGCGTGTGCCTTTCGGTATCACGGTTTCATTTAGCACAGTCACTGTAATACTGCCTGTTGCCTGAGTGGCGGGTTTACGCCATACTCCCCAGAATTCGCAATGCTCAAGCAGCTTGTCATCATCCGCAAGATGCGGAACAACTTGTCGGCTGGTCCATGCAAGATGATCATGCAATCCGGCGGCATTACCCGCGTTAGCAAAAGCAATTGCCCCCGTGGTACTGAATGCAGAACGGGCAAATGTGCCGGGTAAACGACTTTCAATATCTGACTGAGTACGAGCCAGTAATGTGCTAAGAGGCGGGGCTTTATACGGCATTTAAATCACACTTAAATGGGCTTTAAACGACAATGGCAACACACTGCCGTTGAATAGAATAATATTAATTGTCAACAGTAAAACCCCGCGTTCGGGTGCTGTTGCAGCAACAGTGATTTGCTTTGCATTGTTATCTTCAATCAGCCATGTCAGCGCTTCTTCTGCATAGGCTTTGGCGCGATGCAAAACCGATGACAACTGTTTCTCTCGTGATAAAAGCCACAAGCGGCTGCCAATCTGCCGCGCATTAAATGAGTCTCCCCACCAACCGCGTTTGTCAGTACCGGCCCCCGAAGGAAGCTCGTCAGAATCCAGTGCCCGACGGTCAGTAAACAAGGAAATAATGACCGCGGTAGCTAATGAATTATCGAGCACAATATCCGCATGCTTGATAGCAATGTCTGCGTTGTTGGTTTGCCATTGAAGCGCAATGTCATTCATCTCGGTTTGCTCGTGCTGTATCCGTCATGCTCTGTGTGAATGTGGTCTTTACCGCTGGTTGAACCTGACATATGATTGTCAGCCGTACTGACACCTTTTATATCAACATTGCCGGTAAAGCGGGTTTGGGGAGCATCAAACACAATTTCATCCGCCACGACTTCCAGACGCTTGCACTGAATGCGAACAACACCATTTTCAGTCAGTAAAACATGATGCCCTTCCAGGTGATAAAGCGTACTGTCACCCGCCTTTAACTTACCCATACGACTGTTTTTATTATCGACGGCAATCGCAACCAGGTGCTGGCGAACGCCACTGACCGACAACACAATAGCCTCACTGCCGACGGGAGGAACACTACTGTGACCATAGTTTTGAAAACGTTCCACATCGTCAGCCGCTTCATCAGCCAGCAACGAAACTTGCAGGTTTTGCCGTTTCAGTGAGTCATTGACAATATTAACCACGCCCCGCGAAATCAGCAGCCGGACCCGGCGCTGAAGGCTGGCAATGAGTTTATTAAGCTGATTAATCATTTCCATACCCCATCATTGGTTTTGGGTTCAGGCTGGGCGGGTTCGTTAAAACCGTCACGCGGCATCAGTTCGAGCTTTGTTACTGTCCCGGCATCGTTATCAAGCGTATAATTCACCGAGATAATCAACAGGGCTTTCTCATTCAATCCGGCTGGCTGGGCCTTTAGCACCACCAGTTCGTTAGGCTGCCAAAGCTGGCCGTTTGGTTTGAACCAGCCGGTGACCCCCACCGTTGCGGTTACGCCATGCGCCAGTGCGCGTTTTTGCTCCCACGAACCGCGTGCATTGCCTTTCGCCTTAGTCAGGTTATCGTCAGCAAGAATAATAGTGGGGCGATAGCGGGTAATTTCAGCATCACGCACATCAATATTAATCGCGGTAGATTGCGCCGGGGTTTGGGTTTCTCCCCATAAGCCGCCAGCGGCATTACTGCCTTTGACGCGATACAAACTGAACCGGTCAACCCAGGACAGATAGGTGTCAATCGTTTGAATTTTTACACCTTTATTGTCTGCTGGCCCCAGCACTAAAACACCGGCTTCTTCCGTGCCGGCAGTGGTAAAAACCAACTCACCCAGGGCATTGCTGGTTATCAATACCCCGCGGTGCCGGGCAGCACGAGAAAGGTTGTCAAACACAGTTTCGCCGGGTTCAATCTGCCATTGTTTGAACACGGTTGCCGCCGATACCGTTTTGACTTCCCAGCAAACAGTCACACCGAACGGCTTACACAAGTCTTTGGCGATAGTTTCCAGCGTGACATTACGCCACTGACCCTTGCCATGTATTGCGGCACAATCGACTAAATCCCCGGTTTTATCCCGGCCTGACACTGTGATAGTCCGCTCATCATCAATACGGGTTTCCACCGTATCCACATAACCGGTAATTACCCGCTGACCATTTATTTCGAGCTGACAAGATTGTCCCGGCATGAGTACCAGCGGTGAGTCACTGCCTTTAACGGTGACACCTAGCGAAAATTGCCCGGCCATATCTTCAATACTGCGGGTCACATCCAGCGTTTTCCAGCCGGAATAAATTTTATTGCCCAAAATTAATTCTATCGTGTTAGCCATTGATGACCTCGATTTCTACACCACCGGTGACGAACGCCGGGTGTCGGATACCGTTCCGTCGGATAAAACGAGTAAGTTGATGCACCTCACCCGTTTCACGATAAAGCGTGACCAGCGCCGGCTCTGTTCCTGCTAGCGCAATCTGTCTGGCTGTCGGTAACGCCCCCGCCGTGGCCTGCATTTGTTGCACAAAAGTAATGCGAAAATCTCGCAGCTGATTTGAGGTCTCGAACCAGCCCAAATCACCGGTTGCTATCAGTAATTGCATCAGCTCATCATCAAGCTGTACGCTGGCTTTACGGGTATCATCCAGCGTTTCAATCAGCGGAATAGAGGTTACCGGGATTTCAGCCCCAGATTCGGATGACTGAGCATTAACGGCTGCCGGAGAAAAAACGGTGTAAGATGTTCCGGCCAGGGTTAATGAAGGTGCCGGCGGTTTGGTTTTCGCGGCTTCTGTCGCCGCGTTTAACACTAACCCAGCAAGTTGAGCCGCAATAAAAACCGTGGTGGTGGTATTCACTACATGCTGTAAATGCGCCACTGCCGGCACATTCGATTTTGATTGCACCTGAATACTGCTGCCGGTTTTACGTAATGCCCGGCTGGCAACGGCGGGTGGAGCAACTTCCGCAATGCCGCTGACCAAATTAGCGATATCATCAAAGAGCTGATGCGGGGCATTAATCAGATTCTTTAAGGAGCCTTTCAGCGCCAGTGCGGAACCTAATAATTGGTTCATACCTGATGTGGCAGACAAACTGCGAATACCGTTAACAATAGTATTAACCGTCGCTTCAACGGTATTCAGCGTATCGGTGACTTTAGCTATTGCGCCGGTTACAGTGTCCCATGCTGCTGTGACATCGGACAGAACGCGGCTCGTCAGGCTGTCGCTGTTCAGTTCGGGCTTGTGCGCTTCAACCGGGGCTGTTTTATCCGCTGCCGGCACAAAGGTGACAGAGAACATCGCAACCCCACCGGTATAGCAGGATTCACGTACAGTGTAGGTTTCGATTTGAATTCGCTGCTTGCCCCAATAAGGGTGATCGATTTCGCCGGGTTCGGGAGCTTCAAGTGCCGTTATCAGCGCATCACGCTGACTAAAATAGTTATCACCAAACACCACCGCCGTAAATGCATACTCGCGGGTGGTCAACCCCATGTCTTCGGTTTCGCCGTCATCCCGCAAGGGGTATTCATGACGAACCACACGACGGCCGCCAGTCAATGTCGCATCATCAATAATATAGAATGGGGCACCGCGAAATGCCCCTTTACCCGTCCCCACTTTTGAGCGCCATGAGGTATCATTAAACAGGGTTAACACGCCATCAAAATCGGACATCATCAGTAACTTCTCCCGTAGCTGTAGCCGGTGTTCACTCGCAAATCGATATTTTCCGATTTGACTGATTTCGTTTTCGCTTTGATATCCCCGGTCGTTTCAACCTGGATCGTGATCTTGCCTTCCGGCGGTTTTTGCTGATTTTGCTGCGGCTGGGGCTGTGGGCTTGCGGGTTCTGCCAGCGACGGAGGAGACTTCTGTTCCCAATTTCCGGTTAAATAAGGGGAGGGCTTGATCCCTTCTTTCACTATCTGATCGTTACGCTTATACCACCACTCCTTGAGGCTAATTGGGAATAGTTTGGAACCGCGCTCTTGACCGTTCTTATCATATGCATGGGGGTATTCTTCACGCATCTGTTCAAAATACTTATTAAGATTTTTACTTGCTTCTTCGGATGACAACCCGGGCAGCGCAACTGTTGATGTAATTGCCGCTCCGCGGAGTCTGCCTTTTTTTGATTTAAAGATATCATCAGGGCCAGTGGCATGATTATTGTTGTTCTGGTCTTGCCAGTTCGTGACATAAACGGGCACCACATCCGAATCACCCGCCCCCAGTTTGCCATTATTAGACGGGGAAGTGGAATTTGCGCCCCCAGGTCCTTTAACCATATCGGATAACTTTTTATAACCGCGCCATGCATATCGTGCCGCTACCGCAGCCCCGATGGCATACGCGGCTTTTTCAACTGCGGCGGCATATTTGTCTAGCTCTTCTGGGGTAAGTGAATGAATGGCATCGGCCAGGTCTTGAACCGGCTTAGCCAGCTTTAACTGCGCAAATCGTTCGCCGGTATTCGCCATGGACGTTAATGCACCATTAAACGTCTGGACATTCTGCGTGGCTTTTTTCTCCAGCAATCCCTCTTCAATATTTTTCGGGTGAGCAATTTTTTTTACCAAATCCCGTTTTTTGGGATCGGCAAAAACCAACGCCAGTTTCAAGGTATCGCCGTCAAAAACATCTTTTAAATTGTTTTCTTTATTTTTGGCCGCCGTGCCGATTTCAAACATTAAATCGAGGGGATGTTTAAATTGACCATTTTTATCTTTTACATTAATCCGGCCTTTTCGTTTTAAAATTTTCTGCTTTTCTTTATCATTAATAACGTCGTAAAAACCTTGCATGGCAGAAAAAGCCTGCGCTGGATCATTGAATTCGGCATCGGCAACCCGCAGCACTGCCAGCATTTGCTGTTGGTCTAACTGGGATTGCCATTTTGTATCTTTTCCTAATCCCCTTAATGCAGCCAGTTGGTCACCAATATTGCCCGTCCCCTCTTTGCTGGCAGAAACTACGCTGTCCAGCCATTTTCTCATTTTCTCTGGGGACTTAAAGCCAACATTAAACATCCCGCCCAATTCATCCCCGGCAGCACTGGCTTCCAGTTTTATCGCGTTAATCGTTAGTGCAATATTGTCCAGTTGCGCTAACGTCGCCTCAAAATCATTTGTTTTTCCCAAAAAGGCTTCTGCACCGGTCGTTAAATCAGAAGTACTGAGTTTACGATGCGCGGCGACTTTGGTTACCGCGGCATCCAGTTTCATCACCTGGTCCGCCGTCAGATTATAGGTTGTGCCCAGTTCTGTGATGGTTTGCTGATGATCAGCAACTTTTTTGCCCGCCATTGCAAGCCCGCCGCCGGTAACAAATCCCACAATGCGGTTATCAAATTTATCCAGAATACCGTTCGCCCCGGTGACGGCGCTAGAAAACAGCCGCATTGAGCGGCTGCCTTCCGTGCCGAACCGGCGGATACTGGCCCCGAACTGACGGGATTTTTGCGTCACATTGCCGACCAGATTAACAATAAATTCGGCGCGATTTTTCGTTGTCATTTAGCGTTTCTCCAGCCAGTGTGAGTACAGCAATAGTTTCGGCAACGGTAAGGCCAGCGCCCAGGCTGGCCCACCCTTAAGCCGAATACCGACGAATAAGGCAGTGCGCTCGATAACCCGAACGCACTGCAAACTATCGCCCCTCGTCTGCGACTTGCCTCATCGTTTCCATCGCGACATGACGCTGTAAACCGGCCTGGCTGGCGATTAACTCCAAATCATCCTGATGCAGTGTTTTTAACAGTGCCATCGGTATCGGGCCGTTGATGTTGCCAATCCGCGCGATAGTGCGGCGTAACAACTCATAGCCCATTTGCGCCGGACTGGAGAGCAGCATCGGGCCTTTTTCCGTCATCACGACCCGCTCACTGGCGGTTTCGGCATCAATCAAATCGCCGGCGGTTAACTGGCGCAGCTCGACATCAAACTGCTTTTCGGCCTCGTCGTCATGGCCGTATTGCAGGCCGTGCTTTAACTGAAACATGGTTAAATTTCCTTACATTCAATGCCGATAAATTCAGCGGATATCTCACCCTTGCTTGTGAGTGACACATTACCGTCGCACCAGGCATTAGCGAGCATAAAACGTTCGCCGGTGTCACATTCAAATTCGATAGTCGCATCCACCATATTTTTAATCACAAACAGACTGACGCCGGGGCCTTGCGGAATAACACAGCTCAGCCGGGCTTCTTTCGGTGTCTGCTGCCAGCCGTAAACCCGGGCACCGATAACCGGGTCACGGGTTACGCCGCCGGGCGTCAGTTGCGCACCATCCTTGGTCTGAATTTCTTTGCCGTTAAGCCGGATATACGCGATACCGGTGTACTGATAGGGGCTTGCCATCATTTTTCCTTATTACAAAATAAACTGGATAGCGTGCGCATAAATACGGAACTGATTAACCAGGTTCGGATTGCTGCGTACGTTAATGCGATTGCGATCACTGCTGTCGCGCTCCACAATCAATGTTGCTTTAAACGCGTCAAAATCTTCCACCAGTCCGGCAAATTCATGTTCGGTAAACAGTGCCAACAACTCCGTTCTGATGACGGACGGCGTGACTATCGCCTGTCCGGCACTGAACGGCGTACCGTCATTGGCCAGCTTATGCCGCGGGTATTTTTGCGTGATACGCACCCGTGTTGAGTAACGCAGATACGAGAGAGTCGCGATAGTCTCGACATCAAGATAACTGGGGTCGGGGTCGCCGAAGCTGTTTTCACGATACATGGTTATCATGCGCTCAATCTGCACGACATTACCCGCCGCCACATTGAATGTTGAAATCCCATCGTAAAGCAGCAAGTTACGCTCATTCAATGCCCAGCGGTCGCTGGCAGCAGGCGGCAAAATACCGGGCAGTTGCAGCGTCTGGAGAGGACGAGCCGGGTCAATACTCAGTGAACCCACCGCCACGCCCGCCAGGGTGGCCGCCCAGACATAAGTTGGCTGCGGCGCAATCCCGGTTGCCAGCGTGGAAAACAGATAATCATTGCGTAACGTCCCGAACGTTGAGGTTTTAGCTAATGTGCCGCGGCAGGCCATCCAGCAAATGCCGTCAATCATCCGCAGCGGCCCCCAACGGGTTTTCAGTTCGTCACGCAGTAAATCGAGATTCGGCGTATCCGTGAAGGGGTTAACAATATAGTTCCACCAGGTATCACCGAGCGCCGTAATGGCGGTTGCTAAATCGGGATTGCCCGTGGCCCCACCCATCGGGGTGATCGCTAAGTTGATGCCCGCCGGGAGCATTTCCCCGTCGTAGTAGTTGACCCGGACATCAATATCATTGCCGGTTTCACCACCCCATTTGGCTTTCAATATCACGGTGTCAGCCAGGGCTTCTGCACTTGCTGTGACCGGCAGTTTTTCCTGTGCACTAATCGTCTCGCGGATTTTACCGGCCATTGTGACCGCATCATCCCCGGCTTTGACAGTCACACGTACAGGAACGCCGGCTATCATCAACGCAATTTGCCCGGTCTGAGCCACCTTGCCGATAAGCTGAATTTTCCCCTCAGCTTTGACGCCATCGTCAGTATCGTCAAGGGCAAGCGCCCACAGTTCGGCAAACGCATTGCCTTTGATAAATGACGCGGCCATTTCAGCCAGCATGGAGCCACGCCCAAACGCGGTTTCAGCCGCACTGGCAGAGGTAACACGAAAGGGTTGCCCGGCGGGTACCCGCCCGGTTTTCAGGCGCAATCCTAAGAGCAGCGTCTTATGCAACATCTGCGGCGTGCCGGTGACGGCCGCACTGTTATCAAATTCGATGTAGCAGAGGGGTACCCGAATATTTGACGGGATTTCATTAAATGAGAGAGCCATTTATTGCGCTCCTTTTTTCGTTGGTACTGTAGCGGATATTTCAATCACGTCACCGTCTTTCAACCGACGCAGCCAGTAGGCGTTACGGGGCTTTTTTCCCCCTTTTTCCGCTAAGGGCTGATAGGTTTCAGGGTCACGAACAACTAACCCCGGTGTGGGTTTAATATGCAATTCAGTCATGGTGTTAATTTATCCTGAGTAGGTAAATGGATCAGGGCTTCCTGTTCAGGCGTCCCAGATGGCTGCCCCCATCGCTGATAGTGAGTTTCATAATCGTCCAAATCGTCAATTGCGACAGGGTCCGGCAACGGCTGCGGCGCATCAAAATACAGCCCATACACCGCCACGCCTGCCTGACTTTGCGTATCGCTCCACAGGTTGCCAACCTGAGTCAGTGTGAAATTACCCGCCGGGGCAATCCGGCGGTTGTTCAGCCAGGCAGTGAGCCGTTCAACAATCTGATAAATGCCTGGCACCTGGGTTTGTTTACCGTTTAACACGGATGCGCTGACAAAAACGCCCCAGGTGCTGATCGCCGTATGACGTATCTCGCCCTGGCGACTGCCCAGCCAGGCAACATAAACCGCTGGTGCGGTATTGATAATCAGCTTGACAGCGCTGTCGCTCCACTGGCCGGGATGGGTATCCACTTTGCGCAGCGTTTTACCAAATAGCTGTTGGATGCCCGCCAGCAATGCATCTGAAATATCACTGGTGATCGAGGCCGGTGTCTTCATCAGATAAATCCCCGCGATTTCTCGCGCTGCCAGACGCTACCCGCGCTGGTGATTTGCGCAATATCACCGCTTGCGGGGCGTTCAGCCTCTTTACTGAGTCCGAGACTGACATCCCCGGCGGCGACTTTTTCCAGCAAGCGAATCGCCTCTTCGCTATCTTTCGTGGCTTTTTCCGTGGCCGCGCCGTCTTCGAGCGAAAACCGCGCCAGCACACAAGCCACCCTGACCAGAACCGACGGGACCGTTTTCAATGGCAAGGTCGCGCGACTGTCGATATAACCGTCAATCGTCGCGCAAGCATCATCCAGCGCCGTTTGTATCAGTCGCTGACGCGCAAGAGTCAGTTCGTCATCGGTTAATGCGGCCCAGTTATCAATCTTGACATCCGTCAGCGTGTTAAGACCGTCACGACTGTAACGCGCGTACATATCAGCCAGTGTGGCGTAACTCATTTATTCATCCCCGCGCCAGTGCTGCCGTGATTTCATCAACGGTGATATCGTCACCGACGATTTCACGCCATTTCTCAATACGAGGCGTACCGCTTTTGGTGAAAAAGACCTGCGGGTCCGCTTCCTGTTCAGCACACATCACAGCATTCAATAGCCGTTCATCACGGCCGGGCTGCTCAGGCCCGGTTAACGGAGATAAGTTATCTTGATGAGCCAGCCGCCCCGGTTCGTCATTATCTGTATCTGTCGTAATAACCGTGACAGACAGGCGGGGATCGGCTTCCAGCGCCTGGCGCTGGTCAACATCAATGGTCGGCAACGTGTTTTCTCCCCGAACAAGCACAAACCCGGCACGGCGATAGCCATCATGGGCGGTATTAACCACGCAAACACCCATCGTTTCGGCGTTTTCAGCCATTGAAATTTTTTCTGACATAACATTTCATGTCCTTTAAACAAGGTTTAAACGGGGTTAACACCCCGTTTAACAGGTGATTAGAGGTAGTCCGCCACAATCAGCTCAAGGCGGCCTTTCATTTCATTGCTGATAGTGCCGCCCTTCGCGTCTACGGTCAGTTCACGCTCAAGGAGCCGGGTGGCTTCTTTTTCCATTGCCGGCGGCACAACCAAATGTGTAGGCCGGATTGCCAGCGGACGCCCCCCATCGGCTTTAAATTGGCGCATGGCGGAAATCACCGACCAGACGTTATCCGTGGTTAATGGCGCTTTAGCGGCATAAGCCAGTTGCCAGAATGAATAACCGGCTTCACAGCGGGTATCGACGCCATAGCGAATGAGCTTGCGCATAAAGTTCTGCTCATCATCGACTTTATCCATCGCTACCATTTCCGGCGCTTTACGTTCCTGGAAAATAATGGGTTTAATGGCCCTGGAATTATCAAGTACAAACCACGGCAACCCTTTATAGCCGTCGTCTGTCAGGATGTTACTGACTGATTTAGCATCACCCTTACCGTCTACATCGGGGTAGACCGGATGGTCAGCATCAAAGAAGTTCTGTTTGTCGTAACACAGATTAGAGAAGCCGTTTGACAGCGCACCGAATACCAACTCATCCGGCTGCACACCGGCGGCACGTCCCATTTCAGTAAACAGCGGCGAGTAAATGCCGACGTTATCGTCTTCAATATCATCCCGATCAACGCCCACCGTACTCTCAAATGGCCGGTTAATGATTTGATAACCGTGTGATTGCATATCTTTAATAACGCGATCACCGATCCATTCACGCATGCCCGGAAACTGCCCCAGCCAGCCGTAAGTATTCGATTTTGTCGTGCTGGGTACCACGGTCGCAATGTGCTCATACTGGCTGGGAGCCTGGTCAAGCCCGTTTTGAAAATCGCCGTTCCAGCCGGTAAATAACGCTTTAATCAGCGCGGGGGTCACAATCGCCATTATTTGGCTCCTTTTTGTTTGCGTTTCAGGAATTCGGCCTCAGATAATCCCTGGAGCCTCGCCGCTTCTTTTTCAGACGCGGACAGAACGGCCAGACGCGACGGTTGTTTCGCTCTCAGGGTTTGACGGCTGGTGAGGGCCGCAATGCCTTTCCGGCCCGCAATCGCGGCATTTAACTCGGCAATACCGTGATGTCTCGCTACCGCACGCAAATAAGGCACCTCTGCGGCTATAACGCGCCCTTGCCGGCGGGCGCTGGAGATAATCGACTCCGCACTTTGCGCACCCGACCGGGCACTTAACACGGCGGCGCGGCGGGCCAGAATCTGATATGCACGAGTGGGAACAAATTGAGTTAAGTCGACACCACTTAACGCGGCATCTTCAAGGATCTGCTCTGCTTCGGCGATATCGGCGGCGGCATCATCAACGATATCGGTTACGCCACTTGTGACACTGTCCGCGTCTGCCGTACTCTCAATCACCTCTTGCGTATCAACAGCTGCCTGGGCTGACGCTTTCAGGGTTTCAATCGCTGACAGCGCCTGATTCAGCAAATCACTGAGCGCCTCTTCGCTGAGTTCGGCGGTATCGTCGGGCAGTTCAATACCCAGCTGCTCTAGCAACTGGAGAATAAGATCATTCATAACAATGTCCTGTTTTGATGGGGGTAAAAAGTCCGAAAGAGTTTGCGCCGCCAGCACAGCCAGAGGCCGCATACCGGTTAAACCGGGGTCATTGGTGAGGGCGCCCATCCTCAAATAAAGGGGATGGCCCCGCTCGTTATAAGGAAATACGGCGGACAGATAAGCCCATTCGCGGTTATCGATGGCGGTTTGAGCCGCCGGCGTTAACGACAGGCGAACAAACAGCCCCAAACCTTCGCGCCACTGCATATCTGTTGCGGGATTTTTCAGCCAGGCCGCCGCAATAGCGTCTTTGCACGCCGCAGCATCGTCATCTTGTTTTAATGTCACATGGTTGTAGTCAAACAACACCGGCTGGCCGACAGCGGCTGTCGCCGTAATAAACTGTTCAGCAATGGCGGCATCCATAAACCACTGCCCACCGACAACATCGTCCGGGCGGCCGTCACGGGCACTAAAATGCCCCGCGGGCAGGAGCTGATACCAGCCATCGGCGGCCTGAGTCATCGAGGCATTCAGAATCGCTAAACGGGTGTTGGGAGTTGGGCTTTTCTTTTTCATGCTGCCATTCTGGGCAATATGAAAAGAAAATGGGTGTGTGGGGGATCACACCTGCATGGGAAAGAAAAGGTAAAACGGGGGAGAGCAGTGACACTATACCCCGTTTAAAACCCGTTTAAAAATCGCAGGAGGCGTTTAACTTTTTTTTCTGTAAGACGGACATACTAACCGTGCCTTGAGTGCGGCTGCGTGCTGCGTATTGATAATGTCGATAATATCCGCCGCGCCTTGCGCTGACAGCCCCATATACGGGCGAGCGGGTACCGCAGCCGGGCCAGGCGGCATATCGGGCAACCCGCCCCATTGATGGATCGCTGCGTAAACTTTGTTAGTGCCAATGACAGCGCTCACTGCGTCATACGCTGTTGACAACGACATCGCCAGCCCCCCCTGTGAGCGCTGTAACATCCTGCCTGTCTTGCCTTTTTTTGCCAGGCGGGCTTTGTACTTTTCGGTTAACGGTTTCCAGGGGTTGCCTGTCGTCGGGTCAGCTTCTTGCGCAAACGCCTCTTCACTTTCACTGGCGAGAACCGCGGCAATCGCGCGGGTGATCGGCGTCGTATCCCGCCCCAGTTTTTGCACCCGCTTAAAGGCCGCCTGTATCGCCGCATCATCAAATTGATAGTCAAGTTGCATTCATTCTCACTCATGGTAAAATAGGTTAAACAGTGTACGAATAACGGTAATTCGACGTCAGCGCAAGCCATACGTTTATGCGGGTTCGACTCCCGCCATTGTGACAAGCCCCGGTTATTCGGGGCTTTGTTGTTACAGCGCCCCTTTCAGTAATTCATAATTCCCGCCAGCGACGCCTTTTTTCAGTTCAGTTAACGGCACCCGGTACGTATTAATCACCACATCTAAGGCATCCGGTTGTTTGCGTACCGACCACGGCGCATTGACCACTGTTTTAATGGTGAGGTCATCGTCACTGCGAATATACAATAAATTCTGATTCTGCTTATCCCAAAGGACAGCCGAGGGATTAGCAATCACCCGCGGTAACGCCTGATATTCGGCCATTGTCAGGGCGACGCCTTTTTTCTTGTGTTTAAGACTGTCAGCATGCACCAGGTCTTTCTCACTGATAGCCAGTACGCGGGCGGCCGGCTTGCCGGTCCGTTCCTCCACGGCCACGGCAATATCATCGGTCATAAACCCTAGCGGCTGAATGTTGTTGCCAGGACGCCGTTGCGTCAGCACCTGGCCGACCCATTGCGCGAACGCGTTTTGTCGTACCGGGGCGTTATTCAATGACTGAATAACCTGCTGACGGAGTTCACGGTTTTGCAACCCAATCAGCTTACGCGCAATACTGATATCCGACCCCATAGCCAGTTGCCCGGCATTGTTTGACCAGCCCGCGCCGGTGGTCATGCGCTGCTTGCCATTGCGGTACGTCGTGACTTCTGACTGATAAACTTCACCTGTCCGCTTATCAATCCCGGTCTCAACAAGTTGGGTGCTCACCGCGCCGAGACTGGACTCGACCGTTAACCCCATCCGTTTAACCTGCGCGGCAGTCAATGCGCGAACGCGGCAGCGACACCCCCAGTCGTTAGGTGGATAGAGCGTGTTCCAAATCGGATCATCAAAACGAAACACCCGCCCGTGCATCGCGGCATGGCTTTTCCGCGTGTTCTTGTCAATGACAGCAATGTACTGCCAGTAAGGATGAGTATCTGTACTTGCCAGTTGTTGCTGATATCGCCCGGCTTGATACGCGGTCGCTAAATTGGTGCGATAGATAGTTGCCAGCCGGGCCGGGCTGCCTAACTGGACGGTTTCCGCGTCAACCACAATTTGCTTACCCCACCAACCCTGCTCTTGCAAACGGGGTTTTAGGCTTTTAATAAAATCGCGTTCGGTGGTGCCCTGACTCAGCGCTTTATCCACCTCATCACGAATAGTCGTCAGAATATCCATCCGCGCCGCTTTGGCCACGGTGAACGCCCGCGCATGAGCGGCAGCATCGGTTTCCTGCCAGTTCCAGTTGACGTCATAGCCCTTGGCGCGAAAATAATCCACGGCCAGTTTTGGCTCTAATTTAGCCGCAATACCTAAATCAACCGGTTGTGGCATTCAGACGCCCCCAAAGTTCCGCGACAAACATCGCCCGATGTAACATATCAGCCAGTTGTTCATCGTCCATGTCAGTATAGAGTTCAGACGCTTTATTTTTTGCCGCCTCATAGCCCCCGGTTTCCAGTGCCGCAAGAATAGGAACCAGCAGCGGGTCAACCGTGTTTTGCCATTCCTGGCCGCTTACCGCACCCGGCATCGTATTCACCGATGTCACCGGCTCCGCCGTTAATGCTGTCCATCCGGTTTTAGCGTTTAAGAAGGCGGAAGAGAAATCCGGGGCTGCGGGTGTTTCGGGGACTTTCAGGCAATCTTCATCATCGGCGGCAACAGGAATTTGCAGCTTATCATGCACCCATTGCACCGGAATTTTCATCCCCAGACCGACCAGCCCCGGCAGCGCGGCGGCATAGGCGCTCACATCTTCCGGCTCGGACAAATCAAACTCAAACACCGGCTTACGCCGTTGATTATCGAACGACTTGCAATTGAGGGCGTATAATGGAAACACCAGGTCTCGTGTCAGCGTGGCCGCCAGTTGGGTTGCGTCACTGTTGCGCACCTCGAAACGGACTTCATTATGCACGTTACCCAGCGCGTTAGTACTCGTCGCGCCGTCAGCCTGGCTGGTCAGTGTGCCGCCTAAAATAGATTTGGACATACTCAGTTCAGCCCAGCTCATCATTGCCATGAACGGGTCTGATGTGCCGTCTGCCGCCGCTTTAAAATCAATCAACATTGAGCGCGGAATAATCCCGCCGGCGTTATGACCGATTGACATGACCGCATGCAGTAAAGTCTGTTTCTCTTTGTCGGTCGCGCCCGCCGGATATTGCCCAACTCTGATAGGCAGACCGTAGATTTCCAGAAACTCGGCCAGGTCCCTAACCGAATAGTTTTTAAAGATAAACGGCCAGACCAGGGTGCGGATTAATCCGGTACGAGCAAGATAGCCCGATTTGGATTTGGCAATATGCTGTATCCAGCCGAACGGCTGCAAATCTTCCCCGTCCGCCGTCCCGTTGCGTAAACGTAATTGATTGCGCTCATACTGAGGCGTCTGAAACCAGGCCGGGTCGCGCCATTCCACCGCACGCGGAATAATCAGCTCGCCGGCATTTTCCCATTCAATCTCCTGGCAGGAAAAGCCTTTCAGAATGGCATCCGTGGCATCAAAAAGACAATCGGGCAACCAGCTCGCATCTAATAAGATTTCGGTCAGCAGTTCCGCATCCCGGATTTCTTCCCGGCTGGCATCCGGCGGCGGCTTAATCGCCCAATCCAGAGACTGGATAGCCCGCCGGCGCTTACCCAATTCTGACTGCAAATGCGCGTCTTTTTCTTCCATATCTTCCGCCAGTTCACACTGTGCCAGTAGCTGGCCGCGCTCGGCATCAATCAGAATGTCAGCCGCGCGCGCGGGCGTCAAACCACTGACCGGATGATCACCGTAGTATCGGCGCAACTGTGACACACGGGACTCATCATCCTGCGTTTGCATATCAGGCTTAAACCAGAAACGGCGACCTACCGCATCCACTAATCTGTTGAATATTTTCACCAGCAGCCTCGCTCAAAGGTCAGTAAATCGTCGTCGTCATTTGCCACGGTGTGTTTACCCGGCAGCGGAATAAAGTCAATCATTTGTCCATCCATATAAGTCGCGCGGGTAAACATCAGATACGCCCCGGCACTGTCGCCGTGACGTTTTTTACCGTTTGCCCCGGCTCGGCGGGTTTTATCAATTTTGGGGACACCCCGGATATTCTGAATTTGACGCTGGTCAGTAATGATATCTTCGTCTTTAGGGATGCTGATGTCATTGGATTCATACAGTGCCTTGTATTTCGGCGACCACTCCCGATAAAAGTTATCGGTGACATGGATAGCATCAACCATATCTTCACCGTAATGTAATAACACGGCTTCCCCTAAATAACCGCCGTTCCCCGTCGAATCGATGGCGATACCCACCAGGCGGGGGAGCCGGTCAATCATAAAAAAGGCAATCTGGCGCTGCTGGTTATAAGGCACATCATGCAGTTCAACGGTGATCAACAGCCTGCGGCGAGTGTCCTGCTCAATACTCCCGACCCCGATAACAGATAAATCGCCGGAACGGGCAAAATCCTGCCCATAGGCATGACGGGTATCGGGATCCAGTTTTTGTAATGCCGGTAACAGCATCTCTTCACAAAACGTCAGTACCGTGTTTTTACGCTCGTCTTCCGTCCAGCGCATATGGCCCCTGGGCATAGCAAAACGGACAACAACACACCCCTCATCAGTTGCCCGATCAATCAGCACTCGGGGGATATAGGCCCCGCTGCCCTGCTTCGGCACACAATAATATTCTTCCAGCGCATCTTCTTCCGTCGCCGTGTCTTTGAGTAAATTGGCTTTCCATTCGTCCTCTTTTTCCTGCGACCAGATTTGCCGGGAAACCTGACAGATACGTTTATACAGTCCGTCATTGCAAGCATCATCCAGCGTGATGGTATGCACAGCGTACCGCTTACGCCCGGCACGTGAGTCCTGGATCAACTCGTTGAACAGGTTTTCAGTGCCATTATGCGTCGAAATAATCCGTACTTTCGCCCCCCACATCGTCAAAGCCAGTGCGGCTTTCAGCACTTCGGCCAGCCGCTCATGGAAAGCGGCTTCATCGATAGTGACATTCCCCTGCATCCCGCGCAGGTTCTTCGGATTGCTGGATAATGCCTGGACTTTAAACCCGCTGCTAAAGTAAATAACAAACGTCAGAATATCTTTGTCTTCATCTTCAAAGACTTCTTCACCGATTTCGCCCGCCGCCAGACCGTAAGCCTTAGCCCACATGGCCGCCGCATCAATAAATTCCCGCGCCATTTCTTTATTGGAACCGATATAGAAATGGTTTGTGCCGCCGGCGTCACGGGCTTTGGCGGCGGTCAGTGATGCATCGGCGGCCTCAGCCCAGGTCAACCCGACCCGCCGCGATTTTTCTGCAATTTTTAAGACCGATTCATCGGCGATCCAGCGCTTTTGATAACCCAGCAGCACCGCATTGGGATCAAACGTTTCGTCGTTAACCGCATTGATAATAAATTCCGTCGCCGGGTTTAATTCCTGTGCCAGCATTAAGCAATCCCCAATATTTGACGCTTGATATCTGCCGCCGCTTCCGCCGTGAGACCGGCCTGTTTGACCAGGGTTTCTGTCTGCTCTGCGGCTTCCGCCGCAAACGCGGCCCGGATTTCTTTTTCGCGCTTGGTGCTGGTCATGGCGGCCTGTTCAATGCGGGCAGCGACCAGGGCTAACTGAGACAAGGCTTTCGGCTCAACCGGCTCCCCCCCTTCGGCCAGCTTCATACTGGTTTCAAACGCCAGGGATTTCACAAATTCTTGCAACAGCTTACCGACGTCGGAAGAGGGTGCAGACCCCAGACGGGAGACCCACACGTCAGCAATTTCTCTCCCCTCGCGAATACGGGCACCGAGGGTTTCCATCCGGGAGGCATAACGATTCAGACCCGTCCGGGAGATTTTCAGCGCATCGGGTAAGCCTTCTTCATCAATCAATTCATTCACTGCCGCACGGATATCTTCCTGAGTATGACGTTTGTCACGTAACAAACTGTGCAGCTGGTCGCGGATGGCCTGCGGCAACAAATCAATCTTTGATGGGCGGCCCCGGGTACGCTTATCACTCATGACTATCCCCTTGGCCGGGGGCGCTTCACGCCCGGTACGGTACTGCGACCTTCTGCGACATCCGCCCCGCGTCCGGTCAGGGTAGCAACCAGACAACTGGCGACATCCTTGATCGACACCAGCCCCTGCTCTTCCAGCCAGGACATATGAGAGCGCACCACGTCACGGCCAATACGATGACCGTAGGCATCAAGACAGGTCTGCAAGACCGATTCATTAGCATCACCACCACATTCGGTCAGTGAACGCAGCAAAACCAGTCGTTGGTCAGCGTTCAAAATTTCACGCATGGATGACATTAATTCTTTTCCTTTAATTCATTTTGCAATAACAAATCACTCATATGGCGCAACTGGCGTAGCTCCGGCAGTGCCGCTTTTAAATCACCGCGCAGATTTGCCATTTCTAACTGCAAAGCGTGTAATTCTTTCTGGTTCGGTAAAGTCGACAATGAACCTTCCAGCTGACGTACTTGCATTTTAAGTAACTCAACATCATCACGTTTGGCATAAGTTTTACTGAGCAACACCAGCACCACGTTAAAGGTAACCGTAACCGCCGCCCATACCATCGACCAGTTTTCTTTAAGAAATGCCAGCACCGAATTTTTTCTCCCATAATTCAAACTGTGTTTGGCAGTCAATACAGCGTTCAAACGCAGGATTAACGGCCAGCCGGGCGGGATCAATCACTTCGCCACAGTGACCGCAAATGCCATTCCCTGTCTGGACTGGGCGCTCAACATGGGCTTTTAGGGCCAATTCACGCTGGCATTGTTCTACTTCACAGGCTTTATCAATCAGTCTGCTCATTTTGTTTTCCCTGTTGTTTGTCGACCAGGGCTTTGATTGCCAGCAGCTTTTGCTCCAGTTCCTGGCTCCACTGCCCGTACCGGCTGGCGTGGGTCAACAGCGCCTGTGGTTCCCCGGAACGCGGCATCGGCGGTTTCAGCGGCAGTTGCAGCAGATCGGGCGGAATGGCCGGGCAGGCTGAAATCACCAGGGGCGGCGTGGTGGTAACCGAGCGCGGTTTGGTAGAGCCGCAACCCGTCAGGGCCAATGCCGGTGTAAGCACTCCCATCGCGACTAAGGGCATCAGGAATACTTTGTTCAATACGCTGTGTGGCTTGCGATAAGCGTGTGATAGCGGCGTATAAGTCATTTGAAACCTTTTCATTTGCATGTTGCTGTGCCTGCTGTTTTTCAATCAAATCGTGCAGAGCGCCGGCGTTTAATTCGGCGGTGGCTTTTTGTGCCCGATAAAAAGACAGTTC
>NZ_JFGV01000076.1:0-23398 GCF_000612035.1 Photorhabdus aegyptia
GTATTGCAACAAGCACTTGATACGCTGTTTTCCCGCCATGAAGCGTTACGCTCTATATTTATTTCCGTTGATGGTCAACCTCAGGTGAAATTGTTATCGGCTGAGTCGGGTTTGCCGATGAAAAAATACGATTTGAGCAAAGCTTTTGACATGGATGAACAGCTTAAGCATTTATGCGTTCAGGAAGCCAAGACTCCGTTTGATTTTGCCTGCGGTCCGTTAATCCGTTCTGCTTTGATACAACTAGCGGACAATGATTATGTGTTCTTGCTGACACAGCATCATATTGTGTCAGATGGCTGGTCTGCTGGTGTGTTGATAAGTGAGTTAAGCTCTCTCTATAAGGCTTTTCTAGCAGGGCAACCCGATCCGCTACCGCCATTGACAATTCAATATCCTGATTATGCTGCCTGGCAGCGTCAGTGGCTGTCGGCTGAACGTGTTCAAGCTCAATCTGACTATTGGCGTACGATGCTGGCTGATGCGCCGGTACTGCTGGATCTGCCTGCTGACCGGCCACGTCCGTCTGAACAGTCGTTTGCCGGGAATATTGTGCCCATCAAGCTGGATGCGGAATTGACGACATCTCTCAAACGTTTGAGTGAACAGCACGGTGTCACGTTATTTATGACTCTATTGTCAGCTTGGGCGGTGGTTCTGTCGCGTTTATCTGGTCAGGAGGATCTGGTTATTGGTACACCGAGTGCAGGCCGCAGTCGCCAGGAAGTAGAATCCCTGATCGGATTCTTTGTGAACACGCTGGCCTTACGTATTGACTTATCGGGTGAACTGACTGTGACTGAGTTGCTGGCTCGTGTGCGACAAATTGCACTGGAGGCACAGGAGCACCAGGATTTACCGTTCGAGCAAGTGGTAGAGATCGTGCAACCATCACGCAGACTGGCGCATACCCCGCTGTTCCAAGTGATGTTTGCCTGGCAGAACAATGAGAACACAGAATGGCAATTACCGGAGCTGGTAGTCTCACCGGTCAATCAAGGCTTTGATGTTGTCAAATTTGATCTCGAACTGAACCTGTCTGAGGAAGAAGGCAGGATTGTAGGTGGTTTGAGTTATGCCACCGCCCTGTTTGATCAATCGACAATCGAACGACACGCAGGATATTTACACACGGCACTACAAGCGATAGTGACTCACTCTCAGCAGCGGATCGGGGAAATTGATATTTTGTCCCCGATGGAGCGCAGGCTGTTACTGGAAACCTGGAATGCAACTGAAACAGCTTATCCTGACGCGTTGTGTATCCATCAGTTATTTGAACAACAGGTAGAGAAAAACCCGGATGCTATAGCGCTGGTGAATGAAGACCAGACTCTCAGCTATGCCGAACTGAATGCCCGCGCCAACCGGTTGGCCCATCAACTGATTGCGCTGGGGGTAGTACCTGACCAGCGGGTGGCGATTTGTGTGGCACGTTCATCGGCGATGGTAGTGGGATTGCTAGCGGTAATGAAAGCGGGGGGCGCTTATGTGCCACTGGACCCAGCCTATTCTAGTGAGCGTTTGACGCATATTCTGATTGACGCCGCGCCGGTTATCTTGTTGGCGGATAATGCTGAGTGTGTCGCGCTGGGTGAGAAAGTTTCGAGCCTGACGGTACTTGATCCGAATTCACTGCCAGACCAGCCGGACAGTAACCTACAGGTACCTGCATTGACCTCACGGCATCTGGCGTATGTGATTTACACCTCTGGTTCGACTGGTACGCCGAAAGGGGTAATGGTGGAGCATCATAGCGTGGTTAACCTGGCGTTGGCACAAATTACCCGGTTTGACGTGAGTGTAACCAGTCGGATATTGCAGTTTGCTTCCTTTGGTTTTGATGCCAGTGTCTCAGAAATGATGACCGCGTTGTGCGGTGGTGCCAGTTTGGTTACTCCTGCCGATACTGTTCGTCAGGACCCATTACGTCTTTGGCATTATCTGGAAGAGCAGAGGGTGACGCATGCTTTCTTGCCTCCCGCTTTGCTCCAAGAAGGGGGAGATTTACCGGCGATAACGATAAAGCCAACATTGATATTGGCGGGCGAAGCACCCAGTACGGCGTTGCTTCGAGTATTGTGCGGTCGGGTAAATCTGTTTAATGATTATGGCCCGACAGAAAGCACAGTGTGCGCCACTACCTGGCATTGTCCGTCAGACTATACGGATACATGGGTTCCTATTGGGTGCCCGACAGCCAACACACGGGTTTATCTGCTGGATGCCTATGGTCAACCAGTGCCTTTGGGGGTTATCGGTGAGCTGTATATTGGCGGTGCGGGTGTGACGCGGGGTTATCTGAACCGTTCTGAATTGACAGCGGAACATTTCCTCCCAGATCTGTTTAGCAATGATCCGGCTGCACGAATGTACCGTACTGGGGACCTGGCCCGTTATTTGCCGGATGGCAATCTGGTGTTTGTTGGCCGTAATGACCAGCAGGTGAAAATCAGGGGCTTCCGGATTGAACCGGGGGAAATCGAGGCACGTTTGACTGAACATCCAGCGGTGAGTGAAGCGAAGGTACTGGTGTTGGGTGATGGGCTGGATAAGCATCTGGTCGCTTATGTGGTGGCGGTGGTGAATGACAGATTAGCTGCCGATCTGCGTGCCCATTTGAGCACACAATTGCCTGATTATATGGTACCAACGGCCTTTGTGCGTCTGGATGCGTTTCCACTGACCTCAAATGGTAAGCTGGATCGCCGAGCGTTGCCAGCACCGGATGGTGAAGCTTTTGCCCGTCAGATCTATGCGGCACCGCAAGGGGAGACAGAAACCGCGTTGGCAGCCATTTGGCGCGAGTTGCTGGGGATTGAACAGATCAGCCGGCACGATAGCTTCTTTGCACTGGGTGGTCATTCTCTGCTGGCGGTACGAATGATTGAACGCCTGCGTAACCTGGGAATAACGTTGGCGGTGCGTGACTTGTTCCAGTCGCCAGTGTTGTCTGAACTGGCTCAAACTCTGGGGCGTCATCAGGTTATAGTAATACCACCGAATGTCATTACGCCAGCAACGACAACACTCACACCGGAGATGTTGCCGCTGATTGATTTAACACAGTCTGAAATTGACTTCATTGTCGGACAGGTACCTGGAGGGATTACCAATATTCAGGATATCTATGCGCTGTCGCCATTGCAGGACGGTATTTTGTTCCATCATTTGCTGGCGGATCAGGGTGACCCGTATCTGTTGATTGAACAGATGATTTTTACTGACCGGTCTCTGCTGAACCGCTATTTGGCAGCGGTGCAGCAGGTGGTTGATCGCCATGACATCTTGCGTACGGCCTTTATCTGGCAGGGATTATCTGCGCCGATTCAGGTGGTTTTACGTCAGGCCACTTTATCAATGACTGAACTGGTCTTGGATCCGACTGATGGGCTTATTAGCGACCAATTAGCTGAACGTTTTGATCCACGTCGGCATCGTATTAACCTGAATCAGGTACCATTGTTGCGCTTTGTGGTGGCGCAGGATACCGATGGCCGCTGGAACGTACTGCAACTGTTGCATCACCTGATTGGTGATCATACCACGCTGGAAGTAATGAGCCGTGAAGTGCAAGCGTATCTTGCTGGTCAGGAAGGGAGCTTGCCAGCGCCGACACCTTTCCGCAATCTGGTCGCACAGGCCCGGTTAGGAGTGAGTCAGGAAGAACACGCCCGTTTCTTTGTTAATATGTTAGCAGAGGTAGAGGAACCGACCCTGCCATTCGGGCTGACGGAGGTATATCGCGATGGTTCGCAGGTGACACAATCGCATCGTATGCTGGCAACCGGGTTGAATAACCGTCTGCGCAGTCAAGCGAGACGTCTGGGCGTCAGTCTGGCTGCTCTGTGTCATCTGGCCTGGGCACAGGTGTTATCGCGTACCAGCGGACAGAAACAGGTGGTGTTCGGTACCGTGCTGTTTGGACGGATGCAGGCTGGTGAAGGTGTCGACAATGGCATGGGGCTGTTTATTAATACCTTACCGTTACGACTGGACATCGATAATACGCCGGTACAGGACAGTGTACGGGCCGCTCATACCCAACTGGCCGGATTATTAGAGCATGAACATGCTTCACTGGTGCTGGCTCAACGATGCAGTGGGGTTGCCAGTGGAACACCGTTGTTTAATGCCTTGTTGAACTACCGGCATAATGTCCCGTTGACGGCTTCAGATGAACCCCTGAATGGTATTGAATTTCTGGGTGCACAAGAGCGCACTAACTATCCGATTGTTTTGTCGGTGGAGGATTTTGGGGATGCTCTCGGTCTGACGGCTCAGGTAGTGCAGCCCTTTGAGCCAGCACGGATATGCGATTATATGCAGCAGGCGCTGGAAAGTCTGGCGGAAGCGCTGGAGCACACGCCGGACAGGCCGGTTCGGGCATTGGAAATTCTGCCGGAAGCGGAGCGTACGCTGTTGTTAAAAACTTGGAACACGACAGAAACTGTCTATCCAGACCAGTTATGTATTTATCAGCAGTTTGAACAACAGGTGGAAAGAACACCTGATGCCACAGCACTCATATATGAAGAGCAGACACTCAGCTATACCGAACTGAATGCCCGGGCTAATCGGCTGGCTCATCAGTTGATTATGTTAGGAGTAGAACCAGATCAACGAGTGGCGATTTGTGTCACACGCTCACCAGCGATGGTGATAGGACTATTGGCGGTGTTGAAAGCAGGTGGGGCATATGTCCCTCTGGATCCAACCTATCCGGGTGAACGTTTGGCTTATATGCTGAAGGATACTGCCCCATCCGTAGTATTGGCAGATGTAACAGGACAGACAGCATTGGGAGAGAAAGCGCTTGCCGAGTTGGTTGTCCTTGACCCTAATATCCTGCCAGACCAGCCGGATACCAATCTCTTGATGACTGCATTGATGCCACACCACTTGGCATATGTGATTTATACTTCGGGTTCAACAGGGACACCAAAAGGAGTAATGCTGGAACATCGTGGTGTCTGCAACTACCTGCTATGGGCATGGCGTGATTACCTGGCTGAAAGGCAATTCGATAGTATCGTTTCGTCACCGCTAGCTTTTGATGCCACGGTCACCAGTCTTTACCTGCCATTACTGTGTGGTGGCAAGATCCGCTTGCTCCGTGACGGGCAGGAACTGGTTGAACTGCTCCCCGCGTTGCTGTCAATGGAGTCGGGTGCTCTGGTTAAGATTACCCCCAGCCATCTCTTAGCAGTGGGGCAGGAATTGAAAACTGCGGGACGAAAATGCCCTACGCATTGCTTTGTCGTAGGGGGAGAGACGCTGCCCAGTTCCACTGTTGCACTTTGGCGAACATTATCGCCTGGATCACGCATCATCAACGAATACGGCCCAACTGAAACCGTCGTGGGTTGCGCCGTGTTTGATACCAATTACCCGAGCTGTTTTGTCGATAACGTACCGATTGGCCGCCCAATCTCCAATACCCAAATCTATATTCTTGATCCACACGGAGAACCTGTCCCAATGGGTGTCACTGGAGAGCTTTACATTGGAGGAGTTGCTGTCGCCCGAGGCTACCTGAACCAGCCAGAGTTGACCGCTGAACGTTTCCTGGTCGATCCGTTTAGCGATAAACCGGATGCACGCATGTACCGAACCGGGGATTTGGCGCGTTATCTGCCGGATGGCAACCTGGTATTTATTGGTCGTAATGACCATCAGGTCAAAATCCGGGGCTTCCGGATAGAGCCGGGAGAGATTGAATCGCGACTGACAGAGCATCCTGCGGTGAGTGAAGTGGTTGTGTTGTCACAGGGAGAAGGACAACACAAACGTCTGGTAGCTTATATAGTGGCGGAATCAGACGACAGATTGGTGACCAGTTTACGTACTTACCTGAGTAAAGTTCTGCCGGATTATATGATACCAGCAGCGTTTGTATGTTTGGATGCACTTCCGTTGACGCCAAATGGCAAGTTGGACCGTCAGGCATTACCAATTCCTGGAGAAGAAGCCTTTGTCCATCAGGTTTATGTAGCACCACAAGGGAGGGTAGAAATAGCTCTAGCGGAAATTTGGCAAGAGTTGTTAAAAGTTGAGCAGGTGGGGAGGCATGACAATTTCTTCGTATTGGGTGGCCATTCGTTACTTGCCATACAGATGATAAATCTTGCAGCAAAACGTGGGATGTTTTGTACATTGAACGAGTTGTTCCAATTCCCAGTGTTGTCCGAACTAGCTGTAAAAATCACGTCAGATTGGTTATCTCAGAAACGCAGTGCAATTCCTGTACGTTCTGGTGGAACACAGCTACCTTTATTCTGTGTTCCTAGTGGCGTAGGTGATTATTCCTATACTTTTGGATTAGCTGAGCTTATGCGGCCAGATTATCCGATTTATGCACTGCCGTGGCCGCCCATCAATGAGGAACGGATATCAACAATGGAAATGCTGGCGACAAGAGTGATTTCTTTAATGAAAGCCGTTCAACCGAAAGGTCCATACCGCATATGTGGTTATTCTTCTGGTGGAATACTGGCTTATGCCGTTGCTCAGAGATTATTAGGTATTGGTGATAAAGTTGATTTCCTTGGACTGATTGATACGCTTGCTCCTCACTGTTTCAAAAGAATGGCTCAACCCAAACATCAGTTTTTAACTGAATTAGAAAATCAATCAGGGAACAAACATACCACAGAAATTTCAGCATTGTATCCGATAATTGATGAACTAAGCTGGATTCAATTGATTGAATTTGCAAAAAAAATTGGAATATACTCCTTAAATCTGAGTTCTGATTTGATTGCAAAAAAT
The DNA here is from genome assembly GCF_000612035.1 of Photorhabdus aegyptia. Lineage (NCBI taxonomy): Bacteria > Pseudomonadati > Pseudomonadota > Gammaproteobacteria > Enterobacterales > Morganellaceae > Photorhabdus > Photorhabdus aegyptia. The sequence continues at coordinate 6,772 of NZ_JFGV01000076.1, forward strand.
ATGGAGCAGAGAGAAAATTATGAACAAATGGTTAGGAATTATGTGCCAGAAACATTGACGGTGCCATTGCATCAGTTTTATGCGATGGAACCTTCTCTCACGATGCCTATTGTCACAGATACCGAACAGGAACCTTTAACCAGAGACCCATCCTTAGGATGGAATCAGGTAATGCCTGCTACTTTGTTGCAGTTGATTGCTATTGTTGGTAATCATTCTAGTTTGTTTGAGGATAATGAGAATAGAATGGTTTTAGCTCAAGCTTTTGATACAGCGTTAGCAAGCAGTGACGAAAGAGAGGGGGTATAATATTTATGATTTTGATTACTCAGAAATATCATGTGCTAACCCTAAGCTATTTATGGAGATCATCTTGATAGCTTAAGATATATTTAGACATTTATTTTATATGGTTATGATAATTATTCAGTCCGGTGTACATTATGATGTATACCGGATTTTTTAAAACGCATCTCACGCTACACTATATTTGTAACCGTCCGTTGAATCACACCCAGCCAAGGTTAATCCATTAATTAGCCTCAGTTTTGTTTAAGGATAGCTATTTCAGAATTACGCAAGTTTAAGCTCAGTTTTTTGGTCTGAAAAGTGTAGGCAATTAATCCTGACACGACTTCCAGCAAAAAGCCGAGAACACTACGATGTCTTGAGTGTTCTATCTGAGAAATATTTTTCAACTGATCCACTACGGGGTGAGTAGACCGCAGGCCCTTCCCCCACAGTCTCTATAGAATGCCATTCCGTCCCCCGACAGTAGTATCTAAGACTGTACTAAATCGTCAGATCCTCAGGGTAACTATGCTTGATCAATTGTTCAGACAAAGTCCTTAATGTCACAAGAATAGAGTTAGTCAATCGTTACCTCCAGCCAGTAGCTTATCTACTGAGTGGCCAATGTCATCACCGAACCATTTATCCAAAACGTCTATTTTGAGTTAGACATAGTGCCTCCAAATAGGTTGGAAGTACACCAAGGCCAACCGGGCCTTGATGTACCCGGTTGGAGTACTGGGTTATCTCAATTTTAGCTGTTTAGCTATAGCGAATAAAAATGGGTGGAATGGATGATCTTGCGGGACACCCCCGACAAGCTCAATGGCTAACTCAGCGGAGTTGGTTTGCAGCACCTTCTTGACGGCCAAGATGATTTCGTTATCGATCTCTTCCTGGGTCTTGTGATGCTGGTCCACCAGCTGACTTAACTTATCTAGGCTCATGCCTCTTTCCTTTGGTTATGGGAGAGTCCTCTGGAGGGGGCTGCCTCCCAAGGGTTAGGGTTATTTGCTGTTTTGAGTCAGCTAAGCAATCTTTTCTTAAAAGTTATATTAGCTCGATGACCGGGCTTTTTACTTAGAACATTAGCATACTGCCTGTTACGTCTTCCAACTCTTCCCCTATGGAAATGATATCTTTCGTGTCATTCTGGGGAATATAAATACTGTCAATACCTGTTGTATCGTATTCATAGACCGATAGTGATGCATGAATAGATGGCTGACCAACACAATCAGGAAACTTCTCGGGGTCGATATTTAGCTGCTCCGCGATCATTTTCCAATTGATCTTCCCTTTAACAGGTTTTTCCAGATAGCGAAAACCAAACCCATCAATGCGAACAGGGTCATTGCTGGCAAAACCGAGAGCTAAAGCCAAGCCTTGAATCGATACTTTCATTGCCGCTTTGAACTGTGCTTTTTTCTCTTCGATTTTCTTGAACTCGCTTTCAATGAGCTGAAGTGCTTTCACCTGGCGGCGAAGATCCAGTACACGAATAGTGAGGTCATTTGGAGTCGCAAACTCTTTAGTTTGCTCCATTATCGCAGCGTCAGAGACGAGCAAGACATCGTTTTCTTTATCAAAAGGTATCGCAACCTTACGCATGACACATTGCCAGAACTCAGTACATACCGCCAAAAGGCGATTAAATGCACTCTGGCTTGGCATGATCTTGAATATTTTGGGTTGATCTGTAGCTGACCAAAACACCAAATAGGCTTGCGGTGCACTAGTGACAAAAAGTTGATGCTGACATTGCCAGTAATAATACTGAAACTCTGGCGAATTTGTCCCTTGCTGAAGGATGGCTAAATGCTTCTTGATTGATAGATTCTTTATCTCAAGGACTGAACCGTCATTAAGCTGCCCATCCAGTGATGCAATCATAAATGGGTGCTGCTTATTTCTAACGCAAAAAGGCGTAGCAATCTGGTCTAACTTATCCTCGCAGTATTTGCGAGCCAGTGCTTCCAGTTTCTTACCTGCATCAACCTGCTTGATAGCGGAAAGATCTTCCGATTCTAGCAAACCTGCATATTGCAGATAAAGTTGATAAGGGGTTTTTGTTGCACCTTTTATCTTTAAAAGGATGGGGGTACATGTGGCTGTTACACCGGTTTTACGCCATGCATGCCACTCTGGAGTGCCTTGTTCCACATCTACAACTTCACACACTGGTACAAACATATGATCACCTAAAGATAAATTTAAAGTTAATAAAGTTAAAAAAACCGGTAGAGATCCACCGGTTCATTTACGCTGCTTTAGCGGTATTTATCAGCTTAGTTAACATCTCCTTGAGAGGGGCGAACTGTACTGATTGCAGAGCTTCATTCACCTGTGAATAATCGCCTGAATTCAGCGCTGCATTGTAAAGCCCGTTCAGTCTCATAGTTTCTTCTTCAATGAAAGCAACCCATTTGAAAGCGTTAGCTTTAAATTCGCTATCAGCGAGTTTATCTACGAAGTCATGAGTTTGAGTAAAATCAAGATGGTACATTGAATTGTGGACCACATTGCTCAGTTGGTCGCGACGTGACTGCTCCAGCACACTGCAAGCGTAGGTTATGTCGCAGTCATTAAATGCGAACGTATCTCTTTTCAGCTCTGCGATTATAGTTTCGTAAGCCAGTGTTGTTTGCGCACGGGTTACGAGTTTCTGAACACGTTTAAATACTGAAAGACGAACACCAGGAACATCGGACATAACTTCCTGAGGTTCAGCCTGTTCAGATTGACCTACGGGCTGACTATGCTCAGATTGAGCAGTACTAGCCGTATTGTCAGACTGAGTGTTATCCGCAACCGTTGTTTCTGGTTGAGGTGAAGCCGACAGCTTTTCACGCTGTGTTACTTCGCCTTCTATCACACTTCCTTCTCTGGTTGCTGCTTTAACAGTGTTACCGTCATTGGCCGCTTGTGCTGCCTGGCGATGAGCCATTTCTACTTGAGCAGCCTCCATAGGAATGTTACCGGACGCACGGAAACCTTCTTCACCGTAAATATTGAGATAATCAATAACGGCACTCAGACGAGTGCGGTTGCCCGGAATGTGATATATGGTTTGTTTGATAGCAGATTTAAGTACCATCTTCCACGGAAACGTTGTCCACGGAGAGTAGGCGCGTTTCTCGATTTTCCTCCAAGACTCTGAGACTGCCCGCGAGGCGGCCAGATCACGAACGTCAATAAAGAACACTAGATTACGACCATCTTTCATCAGATAATCCACATACGCACCACGAAAGTGTCCACGACTACCGACAACGCCTTTATCAGATGAAGTCAGTAACAAATCACCTTTCTCAGCAAAAGGGTCATATTCGTGAATTGGACTCTCACGCCTACCTACTGGTTTGAAAGTATCATGTTCAAACACTAGCTCTGCAACGATGTCCTGACAAAGCCCTTCATCCGTAGCCATACGGCACAAACCGATATAGGATATATCAAGGATCACGCGACCATCACGAGGAACCAGATAAGCCTGTTTCTGCGCTGGGTCGAGTGTCAGACCGCTACTTGCCAGTTGCAGAAACGCTGTCTCGAAAGACTGCGGATTGCTAACGGCAATGCCGGTAAGAACGTTATTGTTATTGATGATATGCTTCGCAAAGATGCATTCACGCTGGAATGAAATGTGAGGAGCATGAACAGCAGCAGCATTGAACTTCTTTTCAAGAGACAGCAAATGCCGGGTAACAGCGTCAACTTTCACAGTGATATCAGTGGATTGTTTTTTCTGTTGTTTGTTGGCATAAGCGTGGCGGGAGCTATTAGAGTAGGACATAAATACCTCATACAAATTTAAAAAGTGTTAATAAAATTTTACCACCAGCCAAAATACAACAAAGCCGCTGGGAGCGGCTTTGCTTGATACCTGAATAAATCAGGAACGTATATCAGCATAGTTACCATTAAAATGATCACTGCCTACGGAAGATTGCCGACGACGCAATGCCTCACGTGCATTGAGGAGTGTTGCCGTTGGTGAAGAGCTCGTGGCATTTTGTTTCATCGAAGTTTGTTGTAAACGTTGATTTGCGATAGGGGTGGCAGAAACCACAACCTGTGAAACAGTTTTCATTACTGGCTCACTCTTGGTACCATTGGCGGATTCGTTGATACGGGATTTCTGAAACGCTAACAAGCTGCGGAATTTGTTCGCCACAAACGCCACATCATCGTCGGACATTTCCTGCCATGTCATTTCAGTTTTCACTCTGGCACGTATCTCAGGCGAGTGTGTGCACTCAGTCGTGGTAGCAGGAGTTTCATTTTTGGTTTCGGTAAACGCAAAGGGTTTTGCATCATCAATGCGAGTATCGATAGCCATGCCAGTTGCCAATACATGCACCATGAATGCGTGAAACTCAATGTGCATCTTATAGCGGCTTGCTCGTGCCAATGCTTCTATATACACCTTTGAGTCTTTCTTAATTTCGTCACGTAGAAAATCCGCAACTTTGCCGAAAGCCTTGATCGTATAGAATTCAGCAATTTTGTTGGAATTAACCTTAAAATCACAGCGCAGTCGGAAGAGAATGTGAGAATCCACATTATCTTTCGCGGGAATGTATTTCGGCTTAATCACAACAATGCCCCTAGCTCTGGCTTGCATAGTTAATACCTCATTAAAAAATTTATGAAAATTAGGATGTTATGGCAGATACCATTTTGAAGCCGTAAAAAACAGCGAAAGGAAGTTACAGATTTAAGGTAAAGCAAACTCCAGATTAAAAGTGTCTGGACACACTGATCATCCTCAGTATGAGGAAAAACACCTTTTTCGACGCACAAGCAAAAAGCCCGGCACCATGAGGCAACGGGCTGTCGAATTCTGTACGGACGTAGGAAAGCCGAGAGAATGAGTTAAATATTATCATTCAAAGAGGCTCTGGTGGCCGAAGTTAGGTGATTAGTGGCGTACTGCCGGAAGTTAAGCGGGATATGACCGCATGGCCAGAGTATGTGATTGTGAATCATAGGTCAACAAAAAGCAGAATTGAGATAAATCATAAGGGTAGGCTAGGTTTGTAACAAAATATCGGGCAAAATAGGCCGTTTGTTCTGCGTCAGCAACCTTAGTTGGATTAAAGAGGAATAAAATGACGAGCACACCTTTTTCTACGCTGTCTTGTGCTTTCGTGCGCGAGTGATTAAAACTTTATAAGCGTGGATGATTTCTCATATGAAATTGGAGCTTAGAATCTGATTCAAGTAATTTTAGCATGGGTTTTGAATACGAGTGGTGTAGACTGAATTTTTTTGGATCACTTTGGCTTGTGGTTATTTTGTCTTCGACTGTTAACTAATCATCTTGAATTAAAGGAGGGCGTATTTGCTGGTGACAGTTCACGTTTTGTGTATCTTAATTAACAATCTTACCTGTTCGCCGGGCTTTAATTCAATTCATTCCATATAGAGTAATTATCATGTTATACCTTGATACCTGCATGAGTAGCGTAAAAAAAGTATTGCAGAGGCTGAAGACATTGTTCAAAAACGTCTCCGTTCTGTACGCCGCGCCGAGCGTAATCTGGAGCTGGCGGAAGGTGAACTGGAAACACTTTACTGTGAACGTGACTGTATTTTAATTGAATTGTGGGGTAATAAACCTGACTGGCAGGTCATTTTTGAATACGATGAAAATGAAACTCACGTTATGCGTGATTACAAAATAACATGGATAGAAGCAGGCTGGGCTAACATTGAGTGGCGGTTACAACCCTTGCACTGGCCAGCGAGAGTTTGCTGTATCATTTTCTTCTAACTCACCTGCGGAGCTTCATCTGAAATTACAAATGGTTGAGTTTACCCTTCGTTATCTGAAAGTAAACGATAGAAATGAGAAGACCATATCTGTTTTTAATTTACCAAACGAGGATTGTGCCTGGTCCCTCGTCAGCAATCAAACCACTGGAAAATTTGGGCTGGTGAAAGAAATATGGGGTGCTAGAAACTCATTTACAGAATTTGATTCCCTATTGAATTGCCTGAGTTATATTCAATCTTTATCTGATACGGACATTATCCCAGAATCGCAATTGCTGGCTAACAAAAGGAATCTTTGTTCTAAAAGGGAAGAAGTATGGCAAAGAAACTACTAACAGAAGCTGATAAGGAAGCCCTCTCCATGATGCCCTCAGATGGATGGTTTACTTTTTGGGATGTACCAAGCTCATTGAATCGACCTCAGTATCGTCTTGAAAGGTTGGAGGCGGTAGGGGGCTTGAGTCATCTGTGCGTTCCTTACCCGGCCATAAACTAATTTATCGTCGGGTAAGGAGCGCACAGAATATCTAATCGCGAAGAACCAAAACGTAAGGAAAGGCGTATTAAATCTCTAATGGATCTTAACACCGTTCAATTCAGTTAAGAGATAAGAGAACGGTGTTAAACTGGCATACAACAAGACTATTTAAGTAGCGACATCATCAAGTCCGAAATGCAACACAGGGGCTCTATTTCGTGTATTTCTCCAGATTCCGCGAAAACGCTCAGAATTACTAGCAGTATACCGCACCGTATGGCGAATATTACAGTGTCCAAGATAATCTTGTATTAAACGAGTATCCGTTCCCCGATCTGCAAGGGAAAAACCACAGGCATGTCGCAACATGTGCGGATGAGCAGGAACAGAGATATTCGCTAACTCCCCCAATTGCTTAATAATTTGATAAATACGTTGGCGTGCTAACGGCTTTCCTGAACGCGATAGAAATAACCAGTTGCTTTCAGCGCCAGGAAAGGTCTTACGAACTTTTAACCACTCTTTGATAGCTTGAATTTCATATCCCAAAAGCGGCTGATTAGTACAAAGCCCACCTTTTAAACGCTGAATGTACAAACTTCCATCTTCAAGATTTAAATCAGATAACCGTAAATGCCGTGCTTCGCTTACACGCAAACCGTGTATAAAACTCATATACACGAAGCAATAGTCCCGCTCTGGGTTAGCCCCCTTTTTTGCCATTTCCAGCATTTTTTCCACTTCAGATTGAGTTAGATGTTTTCGTTGCCCCATGATATGAACTCCAACCCTGCCGATTAATCGCGGCAAAGGAATATATAGTTGTTATACAGAATGTAGCCATGTACACGTTGTAAGTCGTAATGTGCTCAAAAATATTTCTAATTGATTGACTGTTATATCAGGAATCCGAACGGACTGATATTCTCTCAGATACTTACTAGATGTGATAAGTGCATATTGAGACATTTTTATCACCGCTTATTAATCTGAATCTTCAGCATTTTCAGCTGCGCAGACTAACATTTTATTACGCTTATTCATGACAGTAGTATCACGCAGAAATGGCAGAATGCCATATTTTAGCAAGCAGTAGATCTGTCCAATTGTATCTTTCTCATTATTATTTGTTGCAACATCGAACATGTCTCCAATTTTTTCAACTAATGCATCCTCGGCATCAGCCTGAATTTGTTTGATGATTCTACCGGTATTAATACCTTCAAGTTCATAATCACCATTTGTTTGGGTAGCTTTTTGAGTGACAACACCCCAACAAATTTGATTAACACTTTTGTTCCAACCATATTTCCTATAGACAAATATTTCGTTATTTACAGCGTCAATAGCAGCATTAAATGATATATGTCTTTGAAAGCCAGCTCTTGGGCTGTATGAAAAACACTCAGAATTTTTATCTATTAGAGACTCAAATACTTCTTGTAGCGAATCAATATTATCTGCCATTTTATACAGCATTAAATTAGTGGTTTTATCATCAATGGGAATGGTTTCAGCTAACTCGTGTAAATCAATGACTACTTGTTTAATCATTACTTCACTCCTTTTATAATTTACAGGATATATCCACTGGGGATAGAGCATTCATTCTGTCGTTTCTTTTTGGTAACGAGAGGGCCAAATATCGGATGGATGTAGCCCTAATTCAGCGGCAATTAGCTTTTCTCCATTTGAATAACGGCGTATTAAAGCATTATTCAGAGTAGATGACGCTAATCCTGCTTTGCGAGAAACGGAGGCCAGTGTTGTTCCACGCTTTTTTAGAGCGGCAATAATGTCTGCTGGGTGCCAATCTTCTTGCTGCTTGTTGGTTTGCATTATGGAACCTGATAGATTCAATGTTCATTAATTAATGATAATCTTTATGGGTTTAGATTATCGGTATGGATGCAAATTAACCCGCAACAAAAAACGAACAAAATGCAATCTTTTTGTGTTTTTGTTTTTGTTTTTGTTGTGAAGTATGATTTTTAATCTAATTACGTGTGTTATATTGAATTAACATATAATACTAAGTCTATTAAGATAATGTTACAGATTTTGGTTGTCGATATGGATATAAATGTATTCGCAATATGTTACGAAGTCAACGAATTCTCGCAATATATTACGAAATGTAATTTTGAGACAAGGGTTAGCTATTGCAATGAGTGAAAAAGAAAAATGTACCTCCAGTGATAGTACACACAGTAAAATAATGCAGTTTAAAGATAGATTGAAACAGGCAATAGGTGATGAATCTGTTAATAGCTTTGCAAAGAGATGTGAAATATCAGAAGCATCACTAAGAAATTATTTATCGGGTAAGGTAGAACCGCCTTTGGGTAAACTGGTAGCCTTTTCGGAAAAAAGTGGGGTTCCTGTTGGATGGTTAGCAATTGGAGATACTACTGTCACTGAAGAACAAGAAAAAGCATGGTTGATGCTCCTTCACAGAATGACACTAAAGGAGAGAGAGGTGATCATTGACAGAATTTTTCGCTTGGGTATCAATTCGTTACTAAAAACATTACAAGGAGATATTCAGCAACCGGAATCTCAATTTGAAGATGTTTTAGATGACTGAACGGTTGTCACCAGCAAAACAGAGGATGAACAAGGAACAAACAGATTGCTTCGCTGATGAGCCAGATATATTTGTAATGGCCTGTATTTAGAACCATCTAAATATGCATCTGTGGAAACACATGATGGTTCAGAAAAAGTGCCTACTCGTAAACTGGTAGAAGGCATTTATAACATTTTCTTACGTATATACGAGTGTTACCTGATCGGCAATTAGTGATATTAATCGTCAGCAGTTCTGCAACTATGACAAATATCTTGTGCTTGTACATTGAGCAGATACACTTCTTTGAAACACACTGTGCATATTACCTCATATTCAACGGGTGGGTATGTACAGTGTGGAGATGCAGCATAGCGTGCAACTAACCCGTGGTATTCTACTGTATTTTCTATCAGGCATTCAGCAATTGTATCATTACAGATTTCATATTTTTTCCCAATCAACATTTTCATTTGTGATAGAAAATCCAGCAGATTTAGCAATACCTATGATTTGTTTTTCATTTAATAGCACACTTATAAATCACCCTCTTACAATTGAAACCAATACCATTATAAAATCTGCTCTCAACCTTATATGATATATCCAAGAAAAGATACGATTGCAATAATTTACAAATACAATTATCAATAATGTAAGTTTTACTCAATACAAAATATTAGCATGTTGAAGATATTTACAGGAAGTTAAAATCACATTGTCAGCTCCAAAGATACGCCCCATCTAAAGCCTATAAACATAATGACATATTGCGTTGCAAAAATAATAACCTTACATCGAAGTATCCCAATTTCATAGTTTAATCATGACAAAGGGTTCTGCTAAGCAGAACCCATAAAAAGCTGAAGTTCATTTTAAATATCTGCTAGGCCAGATTTCGCAAGGCTCACAACTTAACGTGGTAGCAATGAGCCGTTCACCATTGGGCCACGGACGGTGCAGTGCATTGTTTAACATGCATGATGCAAGCCCCGATTCTCTTGAAAAAACTGATAGCGACGTGCCTTGCTTTTTAAGTCCCGTAATAATATCAGCAGGCTGCCAACCGCCTTTTTTCACTCTTTTTCCTCCTTTTCATGTTCAGTTTGGTTATTCAAGGTACTCTAGATTAGTATCTTTGTATTGTTATAGCCTTTTCCCTGAGTCCGCTCTGGCGGAGTACTAAAAAATAAATATCATAAATTAACTTTAATTATGGTGTTCAAAAAGTTTAGTTATTTTTTAAGATACTGTAAGAAGGTTAAATACGTTAACGAAATTATTTAAATAAATTTGCCAATTATGATGAATGGCACCAACTAAGTTGGCTAAGTAAATAATGAAAAATCATGTTGTAAAAAATGTAACGAATATTATGGAGCTGAAAGTCTATGAAAAACATAACCAGCCATGTGCCATTGATTTTATGAATTATGTAGTTGAGAAATTTCCTTTCAGAATCAAAATAATCCATATAGATAAGATCACGTAAGGCACTTTCTGATCTTCATTTTGTTTTAGAAAAGTAGTTTCTGCTCCGGGTTTGATAACAGGAAATTTACGAGCATTGGCTAGGTCAGGAAAGATAGTACTGAGAGCAAGATCGTCGGGGATACAGTCTTTCTGTCTTGTCGGTATTTTTTCAGATTCACCGGCTTCTTGATCAGAACCTTCACTTTCAGAGCGAGTCAAACTCAATGAGCTAACAAGATTAAGAATAATATCAATAGAAACTTCACGTGTCTCATTATGTCGGCGAATATTTTCAAGCAAGAAAGTATGCGCTCTACAGAATCACACTCCAGCTGCGCTGGGATAAGCACAAGAGAGCACTGAGGCAGGAACCCTTCACAAATGAGGTTTTACCCGGTAGAGTATTAAAAATAATCAGGTCCACATCACCTATTTCCATTTTCTGTTCTGAGAAATTCTGGGCCAACTCGCCGACTATAGGAATAAAATCATCTTTATTAATAACTTCATTTAGTCTGTCTACCCGTCCCTCTGGCGGTAGTACCTTAAGAGCGTCAATACCAGCCACTGGATAATAAACAAATTGACGAGCGAACAAAATGCCAGATGAGGTTGAGTAACTGTTATAGTTTTTCATTCTCTGGATCATAATCCGGATAACGGAGAGGAAACATGTATGGTACACCACTCATCTTCTTCATATTGAGAAAGGTTTGTGAGGTGTTTTGCTGACTATCCAAGTCAACCAGTACGATGTTTAGTTTTTCATCTTTCTGCTCAATCCTCCCTGTTGCTAAAGGATATGCCAACTCAGCAGGCGAAAATACGGTATATAATTCAGCCTATCAATTTTCTGCCAGATGGCTTATTATAGCCTATATTAATTAAATAAAAACACAATAAGTTATTGTTAATTAATGATTTTTATGAAAGGCTTGGTAAAGTTTAGCGCTAGGCTTTAGAATACAAATTCGTTGTTTGAGAAGGGTATTTTAATTAAGTCAAAATATATATAATCATGAATCGTACATTTTTACTTACTTCTACGATTTATAAACAGATGAATATAGTGCAGACGTATAAGTATAAATGATTAGTTTATACGTCTGAAGCGGAGGAAAATTTTTTAAGTAGGATAACATGTCAAACTCAAATATAGAAACAATTGACTATACGCAGCTAAACATAGATAGAGGTTTAACCGCTCCTTTAGTCAGAATACCCAATAATGAAACAATTATTGGTTTACGTCGAGCTTTACCGATGTTGGATATTAATGCCAAGCATCTCACATTTATCAATCAGTGTATTGCCCTCTGTCAAGTGAATGACGAGATGGTAACTTCTCTTAAAGATGTATCTAAAGAGATGGATGTTTCCATTTCTACCATAAGGAATCATGCCAAGGCTCTAACAAACAAAGGAATATTTGCAGAACTCTACTGCACTACTGATCCCAAAAATAAACGTCGCGGTGTTCTATTCAACTTTATTATCCCAGATCTTTCTATTCAGTTAGAGAAGCCCTTAAAAGAAGAAGTATCACGAGAACTGCCTCAAATGCGTATTGAGGAAGTTGATTTCATCAAACAAAGAGATCTTTCTGATCTGGCCTTTTGTGACTTAATAACAAGCGTCTTGTTTGGTGCATTACGCTTTAACCAGAAGGGGAATCAGAACAAAATTGAATCCTATGTTGTTTGGGGAAGTGAACGGGTTCTGGTAGAGACTCAATCAGGAAAAGGAGAGCGGATCGCTCTACTCAAAGATCTAAGATATTACATAGCAACAATAACCGTACTTGAATCTATTATCCGAGAACGATTACGCAATGACGAAGAGATAACCGAAACTTATAATATCCCGCTTAACGCTATTCTCTCGGTTATTCAGCTTCCTAAAACTGGTGGTAACAAAATGCAGGCCGTTAAGTCAATTCGTCGCTTGTCAGGTACCAGCTTTCACATTAAACAGTTACCAAAATGGTTTCTAAAAAAATATAGAATGTCGGATAAAACAGTCTTCCATTTAATTATTTTGACACTTCGTGTTGAGGCAGAATCTACTGATGTTCCCGGTTCGTTGGTTTTGCAAATTCAGTTTCCATCAGAAACTATTTCTCAAATCCGTCGCCAGATCGATGGGAAAACAAACGCCATACATGACCTAACTAACACTCATCCTTTAGTATTGTCGATTACTCATAATTTAGTGTTCGCTTTTAGCTTGTGGACTTCAGCGTACTTTACTGACAAAGGGAGTTATATGATGGACTGGAATGAGATGAAAGATCGTACCGCGCCACAGTTTACTATGACAAACTTCAAGAAGGCATTTAGTGAAGTAATCGAGAAACACCGAGTTCCTGCTATAACGGTCGATGTCATTGATGGAAAATTTGTCGAGCGCATTGATGAAGACTACGAGCCTATATATAAGAACGGTGTCGCTATAAGAGATACTGCCAACATACTAGGTATTAAAGTTGTTCTCGACAATGGTAAATTTACCATCACGCCAGAAATCAATCCAGATTCACCCCGGATTCGAAATCTACTTTCACCTTTCCTTAGTTTGCAAATTCAAACAAAAAACAATTCATAATATGATGATTTTTCAATCAAATTACCCGTTAGTAGCAATCTTTTCAGAGATTAAGATGGAAAAAATCCCGTGTTCTTTTTGAAACTTTGAAACGGGATTTTGATATGTTGTTGATATGCTTCTCCTATAATTCACCGTCTATAGCAACCTTTTTAAAGGTTGAAGTCGTGTTCTTTTTGAAACTTTGAAACGAGATTTTGATATATTATAACATCATCCTCGTTTCAAATTTTTTCTTACTTTTTAGGTTCTTATCCTCCCTTTTTCTGGTTAACAGTAAGATTTTAATCAAGTCACCATTCAGTTTATGAACCAAATGCAGCTAGTCCAGCTGTGAAATTGTACATTATGGAAGATAGGAAAATAATTCCATGAACTGGATTAAAAGTTTATGTGGAATAAATCTATGAATCGGATTGAAAGCTTGATGTGGAATAAATCTATGAACTGGATTGGAAGTTTGGTGTGGAATAAATCTATGAACTGGATTGAAAGTTTGATGTGGAATAAATCTATGAACTGGATTAAAAGTTCAATAATTCATGCATAAAATTCCCTATGAAATCACCTAAGAACCCAGTAAACACGGGGCCTACAGCCTGATTTTGGCTTAGTTTGTATTTTATTGAAAAATAAGGCCGTTATTATTATAGTTCAGTCATAAATACTATATGTCCAAATAATAAAAGAAAAACTACAGACACATTAGTTGAAAGTTTGAAATCAAAAGTACGTAAAGGAGATAACTACTGAAAGAAAAAATCGCATAAAGGGAAGCCAGCCATATGGGCTGGCTCATTAAGAATGACAAGACCAAATTATCGCGGGGGTGCCACCCTGCGATGCAGCGCTTCACTTGGAAGATTGGCTTTGCAGCTACGATTATACTACACGTAGCGCCTTAGTCAATTTTTTACGGTGCGGTAACCTATTGTTTTAAATACAGTGTTTCGTATCAATGAAAAAAAATAAAACAGTAACAAAAACCTCGCTACTTCAATCATTTGAAAGAACATATCGCATTTGTCTCGTTTCAGATGAAGCTGACACCCAGCCTATTGAAGCTGCATTAACACAAAAAGAACTATTTTCTTTACTATCTAAACATAACATCGTTGATGAAAAGAGTACCACCGCATTTATACCTGGTACATTCACTCATACAAACACACGAGATGAAGCTGATATACGTGAGATTTCTCTAATCGTTTACGACATCGATGGTAAAAAGAATCACTATACACTTGAGAATCTAAAGCAAAAACTCTCACATTACTCATGTATTATCTATTCAACTTACAATTCTAGTTATGAACACCCCCGATGGCGAATCGTACTGTTATTAGATAAACCGATACCACCGAAATACTTCAAAAATGTTCACCATAAGATCTCAAATGAACTAAACATTGAGATCGACCAAACATGTACAAACATAAACAGATTGTACTACTTACCATCTACTTCTAAGTTCAACGACTTTACATACTCCTGGACTAACTCAGGAATACTAATTAACTATGTCGATTTCTTAAAAGACATCTCAAAACCCCAAACTCTAACTAAAGCACAAAAAAGAACAACGCACACCCGTAAAACTGAAGTGAACAGAGGATACGTTTCCTTTGGTTCAGTAGGGGGCCTTGAGAGAGATTTAGAGTTGTGTGGTTTTGTTGTTCCAGAACCGTTGAAGGCTCCGTTTTCTCAGGAGGACTTTGATGAGTTACTTTCACAGCCAGGAACGTGGTTACGGGCTGCAAAGTATTTGGGGTTTCCTATTGAGCGTATTACCCATGAGAAGCCGTACTCTAGGTCGTTTTCTTCTGTGATTCCTGGAGTGGAAGATAATATTCCGAGTTGTAGCATTGCTTTGTATTCTGAAAATGGTAAGTATCGGGTGGTTTATCAAGCATTTAATGAGGTACATTTTGTCAGTGGTGCGAGTGGTCCTGTTAAGTTCGATTTATCCCATATTTATGCGATGATGCATTCTGGTCGTAGAATCCCTAAAGAAGAATTTCCAGCGGGAACAAATAAGGTATGGCTTACTCGTTTGTTGATTGATGCTGGCATGATTATACCAGAAGAGGTTTGTGATTTGCCTGATTTGCCTGAAGAGGCTGTACAGGCTGAACGTCTTTATACAGGATTTCGACGGCTTCTTCAGTGTAAGCGTGTGTTTAAAGAACAAATTGCTGATGCGACTGCATTTACACTAACTTTTGCGTGTTATTGGTGTAGGATTGGTAATCGTAATACAGCAAAGAAGTACACGCAGATTCTACTTGATAACGGTGTATTGCGTTTTGTTGATCGTATTAATTTGCCCCGAGGCGGATCAGTACCACTTATTATGCCCGCCGGTAAGTCGGCAAAAGTTTACCAATTATGTCAGCGTGAAAGTAAAGCGAAACGTGGGTATAAAAATACTGTTAAGCCAGCTCAGTATCCAATAGTTGAATTAGCACCTGTTGTATCAATGTATTCTTATAAGTCTACTGCTGTTGTTTCATCTAAACCAATCAAGGTGGAGCCTATTCCGATTCTTCAGACCACAGCTGTTAATAGGAGAATTTTTGAAGGAGGAAATAACGATACAGATGTTGTTATGCGGATTATAAATGTAATTCGGCAGAATGGTATGTTGGCATTGAGTCTTGAAGTTCTTCTAGCTGAAGTTGAGTTACCGGTTGACGATGAGTTGATAGCATTCCTTCCTTTTGTGAAACGATATATTTCTGATTATGACGAGAAATACCCGAAATTGAGTTATAAGTAGTCATAGGTGAGACTAGGGACTATTGATGTTTTGTGGGGGGATTGAATGGTATGATGATCTGGTATCCTTGTTTTGGCCAAAAAACCGTTGCCCAGAAAGCTATCATGTCGAGAACAATGTATTTGTGAACGAGGTGTCTTTGGCGGGATTTACCTACTGAATTTGGAAAATGGAATATAATTTTTAAGCGCTTTAATGAATGGTTAAATAAAGGTGTTTTTTATTTATTATTCAAATTGTTATCTTAACATTTTGATACAGAATGGTTGTTTATTGATAGCAGTATTGTCTGTGTCTATCGACATAATTCAGGCATTACTTCAAAGGAAAATGAAGCTATTGGTAAGGGGAGCCACTAAAATTCATTGGATTTTGTGATCACTGCCAAAGATTACGATAGTAACGCTTTTAGAAATTGTATTGAGAAACAAGGCGCATTACTTATCGGAAAAATATTTAGAGGTTGGATCAAAAGATTGGTAACTAACTTGAACTCTGGATAAATTGGTTGAACTCTTCTGTGAGTGTATCTCAACAACTTAAAAATCGTACCGGAATTGAGATGTGAGGGGATAATTTTAGCCTTATAGTTGTAGCTGCTCGCAATTAAAAACAGCCGTACTCGCATTTATCCGCTTTTTCGGCTCACGCT
>NZ_JFGV01000075.1:0-24418 GCF_000612035.1 Photorhabdus aegyptia
TCTTCTGTCTTCTGTCTTCTGTCTTCTGTTTCTCTGCCCCCTAAGCAACGAATTGATAAAGGGTTTCAAGATCTGATGTTATAGAATATCATCAAATTCAGATCTGAAATTGACCAATTTAGCCGTAACGAGTAACTAACTTAACCAATTTAAACGTGGATCTATCATGACAAATAGAAGTGTTATCTGGTTAGTACGGCCTGTAGGCTATCAGGCCATTTTGAAACGTTGCCCTGGCTGTGAAGTAAAAAAGGAGTTTTATCCAGCCGGCACTTTTAGGGTTAATGCGCAAAAAAAAGTTTTAGATGTTTGGAGTATCTATAAATGTGAAAAGTGTGATTACACTTGGAATATTGATATTTTTTCCAGGATTCATGTCAACAAATTGGAAAGCAATTTGTATGAACGGTTTTTGCATAATGATCAAGATGAAATACGGCGGTATGCGTTTGATTATCGCGTATTGGCAAAAAATAGAGCTGAACTCGGCGCTGCGCCTGACTTTATCATCGAAGGTAAAGAGCTTCAGGACATTGCTCAAATTCCAGCGGCAGAGATCACAATCCAGCTTGAATATCCCATTCCTATCAGATTGATCTCAATCTTGACTAAAAAGCTTGCATTGTCACGTAGTCGAGTGGCTAAACTCGTTGATCAAGGCACTATTCAGGGGGTAACAGAAACGGAATTAAACAAGAAGTTGAAACGTGATATCACTCTTAGCATCAACGTTAACGATTTATTGCAAGAGTATGATAACCATTGCGTATAAATGACACCGGATTTCCTGGAGATGACATATAAGAATGGATGAATGAAATGAATACGATAAAGAAATGGTGGGTGCTCACTGCTGTTTCAGTCGCGTTATCGCTGGTTGCTATCGATATGACAGTGTTATATACCGCGTTACCGAGTCTGACCCACAGCTTGGGGGCGAATACAACGGAAAAGTTATGGATAGTGAATATCTATCCTCTTATCGTCTCTGGGTTGTTGCTAGGTGCGGGTACCTTGGGAGATCGCATCGGGCATAAACGGTTGTTTGTTTACGGTCTCATCGTTTTTGGCTTCTCATCCCTGGCGGCGGCCTACTCTTATTCGCCGGAGATGTTGGTTGTTGCTCGGGCGTTATTAGGGGTTGGGGCGGCAATCATGATGCCTGCCACACTGTCGATTATCGCTTTGACATTCGAAGATGAAGATGAGAAATCATTTGCTATTGGGATCTGGACGGCGGTTGCCTCTGGCGGCGCGGCGATAGGTCCCCTGATTGGCGGCTTATTGCTTGAATATTTTTGGTGGGGATCAGTGTTTCTGATCAACGTTCCTTTGGTGATTTTGACACTCATTCTGTCGTGGTTGTTTGTCCCAACGGCGAAAACAGATTCGTCTCATCCGTGGGATCTTATTGGCTCATTGCAGATCATGGTTGTCTTGATAAGCTTCGCCTATGCCATCAAGGAATTTGCCAAACGGCAGCCCTCCTATATCGGGATATTGATAACTGCCACCCTGACGATAGGTTTTCTGACGTTGTTCATTCGACGGCAAAAACGCAGTGTGCATCCGTTGATTGATTTTGACCTGTTCAAAAGCCCGGCTTTCTCATCCGCGGTTATTGCCGGGCTGGTGGCTTCCGCCTGTTTGATGGGACTTAATCTGGTGTTAAGCCAGCGTTTGCAACTGGTATTGTCATTAACGCCTTTGCAATCCGGGCTCTATTTTCTGCCATTCTCATTGGGCGCGATTGTTGCAAGTCCGGTGAGTGGTTGGGTTCTTCCTCGTTTGGGCAGTGCTCGATTCCTCATAACCTCGTTATTGATGTATTCCATTGCCATACTGGCGCTCATGGCGAGTTTTTCAGCGCCTCTGCCTGTGCAGGTAGCTTGCTTTTTTGCGCTCGGGATGTGTCTTGGAGCAACAATGACCGCTGCATCCAGTACTATTATGCAGGCTGCACCGCCAAATCGGGCGGGCATGGCGGCGTCCGTTGAAGAGGTTTCCTATGAATTGGGCGGTGGATTGGGCATTGCGATCATGGGGAGCATTATGTCATTCATCTATAGCTACTTCATTGACATTCCGGTGGATTCCCCAATCTACGATGTGGCTAAAGATGGTATTGATGGCGCGTTGATTGCGGCAAAAGATATGGCGCCGGATGCGGGGCAGGCTTTGGTTAGCCTTGCTAAGTCAGCGTTCGACGATGCTGTTTTTTCTGTGATGGGCGCTGCGTCGCTGTTTCTCCTGATAATGGCGGCGTTGGTGTGGTTCAATTTTCGCCGCTCCTCACTGAGTGATGCATCTCATGCCGTGATTCATCGTCAGTGAAATAAATGAGCTGGATTGATTGCACCCGTCGTTTCGTAATCGGAAGTTAATAGTTGAATAAGGGAACCGCATTTTTGCGGGTTCCCTTCCTCATTTAGTTTCATGGGTACGCTTGGGTTTCGCCTTGATATTCAACCCAGTGACCCTTTTTACCCGTGCCCGGATAAAACCCTAAATTGAGATGTTAAAGACGCACTCGAAAGTCGTAAAACCGTTCTAAACTTTCAGGATGTGTTTGATCTTAAAATCACTCACGGGTGTTTTTAACGTACCTAACGGGTATTTTTAGTGTCTAAAATCGTCCGTTTAACATAATGGGTCATGGATATCTGAATTTATAGATAAGATAATTTTTTTATTTTTAATGTTTTATTTGAGTTATTTTTGTAATATTATGATTCTTTTAAGGAAATTATATGGGGTATAGTGATGGCGAATATTATTTATCTTAAGTTACAAGGAAAGAAGCAGGGCTTAATCTCTGGCGGATGTTCTACTGTAGAGTCTATAGGTAATAAATATCAAAAAGGTCATGAAGATGAAATATTAGTTAATGAATTATCTTCTAATTTATCAATGCATCAAAATGTGAATTTTCAACCTATAGATATACGTAAACCTATCGATAAATCTTCTCCTTTATTATCACAAGCGTTAACATCAAATGAAATATTAACATGTGAATTTTTCTTTTATCGAACTTCTATGAGTGGTGGGCTTGAATTATATTATAAAGTTAAATTAACCGAGGCATCTTTGGTTAATATAAATTTCTTTTGTCCAAACTCTATAACACATAATGACGCACAACCAGAAGAATCTCTATCCATTAAATTTAAATCTATTACGTGGGAACATGTGACTGCCGGGACTAGCTCCTATAGTATATGGGAAGATAGGGTGTACTAATGATAATGCCGTCAATGAAACAGTTTGATTATTATGGTGATGAATTAATTAAAATATCCAGATATTCAGCAGCTTATTTGTTGGAATATGTTGATCTTAAAAATAACTATTTACGTGAAATTAGTCAGGTGGTTAGATTGATAAGGAGTGATTTTCAAATTGCCTTATATAATTATAATCAAGGGCGCCAGGAATACTGGGCTGATATAAAAAGATGCATAGCCGAAATAAAAATGGAATTGGATGCGGAAAGATATGGTTATGAACAAGGAAGAAAAAAAGATAGGAAAACATATTTAAAGACTCAAGAATATTCAGGAAAAGGATTTCTATTTTATGGTAAAAATGGGTTAAAAGTTATTGGCGGTTTTGTACAGTTCGGAGCTGGAATTATAGCTTTTGGCACGAGGGGGGGATGGGTAAGAGGCATGGAGTCTAAAGGCATGGGAGTTCTAGCGGTAGCTACAGGGTTTGGCGACGCAGTGGAAGGGGCAAGCAATATCATGTATGAATGGACAGATGGCTATATAAATCCAGGTAATCCAATTAAATTCTTGACAGAAAAGGGGTTTTCTTCTTTTGGTGCTGATGAGGGTTCTGGGGAATTAGCGTATGATACTGTAAACTTTGGCGTTGGTATTTATTTTGGGTTTGCAGCGTTTACTAAATTTAATCCTTCTAAAAGAATTATAAACTTACCTGTGGAAACAAAAAGTGGCCTTGAAAAAGTACCACTTTTACATAGATTGTTCACGGAAAAAGGGGGGGTTAGGTTATTTAAATATATGGAAACTGATTATAACAGAAAAATGTTTACCAGTGATAAAGCGATGCTTACTTATAAAGCTGGGAATGCGGCAATTAAAGCATATTTGCTGTTAGATAAATATCTTTTTAATGAGAAAGATGAAAATAACTGAAAAGGTAAATTATTTTTGCCTTTAAGTATAGAAGGAAACTAAATTTTTTATCTAATGATATTACTATGGACAGAAGTATTATAGAAGAAAAATATATGAATGCATAAATGCAAAGCATCGCAACTGGATTATTATTGGTTTCGTATATGCTTACGAAATAAAGTAATATGGTTATGGAGTTGAGTGTGATTATTGTGGGTAGATCCCAACGAAACAAATCACTAAGCCACTCATCATATTTATCTGTTGATTTGATTTGTTGCTCATATGCCTCGTTGGAAAGTTTTATTTCCTGCTCATATGAATCGTTTAAATATTGAACTTCCTGCTCATATGCCTCGTTTAACGATTTAATTTTTTCCTCGTGATGTTCATCGTTTAACGATGTGATTTTTTTTTCTTGTTTATCTCTTAAAGATTTAATTTTTTTCTCATATTTATTTCTTAAAGATTTATTTCCTTTTTCAGCCTCATCCCTTATGTATTTCATTTCTCTTTCATAGGCATCTCTTAAGGATTTATTTTCCTTTTGTGATAATTTATTTAATAGGTAAATGTTGTTATTTTTCATTTTCATAATCTTCTCTCTTTTTTATGGGCGATGGTATTTCCTGTCGCCCATCACCCATGTTAGTTATCAGGCTATTTTTATTTGTATTTTTTCATAAGGAGAACTGTCGTCTGAAAACTTAGTATCTATTCTCTCTATAAACGCATTTTTAAATTTAAATTCATGTGCTATTTTTCCATTAATATACTGGGATATTGTTAATTCTAAACTTTCATTTTTATCGATAGCATTAAGTAATAAGGGGGATGACCCATCCAAGCTTTTCTCTAAGATTATTTTTTCTATAGCCTTTGAATCATTAATTCCTTTTGACAACTCTAGGCTTTTAACCTGTATTTTATCCTTTTGGATATCATCATTTGAACAGTTTTTAGACAATAATCCTTGAGCTACTCCTGTAATTTCCATGTAAGTGGTATACTGCATAGCATTTCCTCCTTTGTTACTTATTCCTAAGTAAGCCTTTATTTGAAAATAGTCAATAAAAACTGATGCATCGTTAGATATATCATGTATGACATAAATATTAATGTCTAGATTTATTTAAATAATGCTGACCTGGTTACTTTGGAGCTGATGATAGGCTTCCGTGCGGTTTCGGGCACTTCGGATCGCTTTTCTGAGTGCCATATCGTCAATCAGATTGAGGACATGAGTGCTCTTGACGATGGAGTCCCGCTTTATCACAGATCTCCTTGGCCTGCTGTTTACCATCCGAAGTGAGTTTGTAAGCTAGGCGGGCTGGCAGCAAATAACACTAGAGGTGATAGCTTCCACAAGTCAGACCAGAGCGCCTAAAAGAACAAGAGGGCATGACCCGGTTTATGGCCTGGCTGGACTTTCTGTGTGAACAACTTGAACCGGGCACAACCGTCTGGCACTTAATACGAGAAACGGAAAATATAGCGGAGTAAATCTAATATCTCCATGCCGAAAGTATCACGTTGATTTTATATAACTATGGCATTCATAAAAGCCGGAAAGTGAGGATATGGTTAAAGCAAAACGTTAACCAGATTACTTATTTAATAGTAATAATGGATTAATTATTTTGGTCCAGCTCAAATATCTGGATTGATTCGTGGAGGTTTCCTTTTTTATTGCTACTTTTAAAATCATCACTGTATTTTTAGTACCTTAATAAATGACGCAAATTATCATTCCATGCGGGGTAGCCGGGCTATCAATTCCCGTTTTTTTACTCTGCATGTTCGCTTTCTCTGGTAGTCAAAAGTAAACGCTGTGTTATTCGACTAGTTTATATGCAGATAGAGTATGGAATCTGCACATTTCGTTTCTGCCCGTCGGGCTTGCAATGGAAAGGTGAATATTATGCGTGTTCAATTAGGGCAATTATATGATTTGCGATATTCGCTGAGAGTTGATCAATTATGTGTCGGTGAAGTATTAATGCCCTTGGAGCGATTGGAACCGGCACACCTCAAGGTAGCGATTGAATATTTATTGAATAAGTATTCTGTTCTGAGAGCACGGTTTATCGGTAACGGGATGGATATGAAGATGGATTTCGTGTCGCCTGACAGTGAATTATTGCATCAAGCTTTTGAAGTCAGAGAGCAAACCGATAGTCCATGTGATCGCCGACGTTTAATATCAAACTACATTGCTGAGGTTAGGGCCGCTATGAATTTGGCAAATCCGCCGTTATTGCGTTACTGCCTGTTTGATGGCAATTGCGCCCGTGATCAAAGATTAGTATTGATATTTAATCATCTGGTTTGTGACGGTATTTCCAGCAGGATCTTATGGCGAGATCTTTCCAAGGCGTACAGAATGTCAGCGAGTGGTCAGCCCCTTGCCCTTGAGAATGCCACAAATTATGAGCAATTTTGTGCTGAGTTGTATGATCGACATCGGCAAATCGTAAAAGCTGTTATCCCTGATGATGAACAACAAATTGAACAACCTACCCTGAATATTCTCGGTGGGCGAAGTGTTGAATCACTACCTATTAGCAGATTGTCTGAGGCCGTCACAGAAGTCAGGCAGCTTGATGGCGAAGCTTTAAATAGGATACGCCTTTTGGCTAAGCGACATCGTGTCAGTGTTGCGGATTTGTTGTTAGGTAGTTGGTTGAAGGCGCTGGCGGCTGTTTTTGGGAAGGGCAGCCTGAATATGCTGTTGTGGGTCAGTCCCCATTTTGTGGGATATTGGGAAACCTCGGTGGCTCATCTGGTCGGGTCAGTATCATTTCCAATCACAGTTAAGTTTAATATTGATCCAGAGCCATCATTGGATAGCACTCTCCAGCACGCGGTACAAGAATCTAATAACGCGATGGAAAAAGCGGCGGATTATGCTGCGACTTACTTTGTGCCTAATTCCGTCTTTGGATGGCCTGAACTGCCTGCAATTTCTTTCAATTTCGTTGGTGATCAACGACGGTCTCCTAATGTTATTGGCTATGAACTGTCGCCTGAAAAAATACGTATTGGGAAACCCGATGAAGATGCGCAAGAGATACCATTGAGCATGGATATAGAGATCTATGCCGATATGATGGAAGTCACTATTTCTTCCAGGCCAGATTGCCATCTACAGATTTTACCGCCTCGTTTAATGGATCTTTGGTTAGAAATGATTGGAGAACTTGGAATTGAACAGCCGTTTTTCTCTGGTTATTAATAGCATATCTCACCGTTTTTTCGCCTTTTATGGGCGTAAAATTTGACGCATAGGGGACGAAAGCCTGATGCGTTTTGATAATGTGCAGCTTAAACGGGCTACACGTGTGATGTTTTGTTTCGTGGTTTGGAGAAGAGTGGCATGCAACTATTCAATCTGGATTGGGTGAAACGTAATATCGTATTGCCCGAAGTTCCGTTATTAACTCAATGTACTGTCATTAGCAGAAACACCGCTTTTACTCACCGGGTGAAGGAATTGATTGAGGCGAAAGGCGTAGATGTCGTTGATATTGATCTTGGCGCGGATCCCGCCTCCCAAATTGACTCAATAGGGGACACGGACACCCTGATCTATTTAGCTAGCCACGAAGAATTCTTGAACGCTGCGGATATTGTGGCTAATGAATTACGTGAGTTCGAAAGTTTACGCCTTATTGCTAATAAAGTTGCTGAGCGCCATCACGATGCAAAACCGCGGCTTTGGGTCCTTACCCAAGGTGTGCAGAGGTCTGGCGAGCAATTTAATACAGTAGGTTTGTCTGGTAGTAGTTTATGGGGATTAGGCCGGGTCATTGCGAAAGAGTATCCCTTTGTTGACGTTGGCTTGATTGATTTGCCGGTTAAACAGGTTGGGAACGAAGAGATAACATCGGTTCTTGCCATCATGGCAAATCAGCATCAACAGAGGGAGTTTCTCGTTCGTGATCAATATACCTGGCAGCGTCAGGTTGGATCATTAGCGGTTAGCCAAGAAAAGACGGAGATAAAACAGAATGCGAACTATCTTATCACCGGCGGGTTTGGCGATACCGGGCGTATGCTGGCCGAGAATCTGTTTGCCGCCGGGGCGAGGCACGTCACGTTGATGGGGCATTCCGCTCCGTCGGCTAATTTAATTACTGAGTCTGAACAGCGAAAAGCGCAGGGTTGCCATCTCCGTTTGTTCCAAGGTGATGTAGCCGATATTGAGGACGTCAAAGCGGTGCTGAGACGTATTGATAGAACGGGTCCCCCTTTACGAGGGATCTACCATTTGGCAAGCGTTGTTAAAGACGCCCCGCTTACCACATTAAGCAGCCGTTCGGTTGAAAAAGTTTTCCGCCAGAAAATAGCGGGAATCTGGAACCTACATCTGGCAACTCAAGAGTTAAGTCTGGATGGATTCATTACATTTTCTCCACTGTCAGAGATGATTGGCGTTGCAGGTCAGGGGGCAGATGCTGCCGCGAACGCATTCGTGGATGCTTTGATGAGATATCGGGCCTCGACTGGGTTATCAGGAACGGCGATCTCATGGGAGCTTGAGGGTGATATTAACAATGTCATGGATACCGTCATCAGAACGGATATTGCTCCTTATGCCGGGCTGATTGCTGGAAGCTTAAGTCAGGTTGCTCTGGAGCGGCTTATTTACCAGCAAGAGCCGGTGAATGATATAGAGCCCGCTGCTTTTGGTGCTACGCAAAGTGATGATGCTATGGTCACGCCTGAGAAACCCTCCTATGAAGAGCAACGTCAGGCAATGACTGAAATCATAATAGAAGAGCTGAAAAAATTGGCGGCAGGAGGAAACGTGACTGCCGACACGAAGTTGAGTGAGATTGATATGGACTCCATGTCAGCCGTGACGATTGCTCAGCGGCTGCGTGGGATCATTGGGAAATTAGCCCCCATATCGGTCTTTTTTGACGACTGTAGCATTTCTGAGCTGGTTGAAAAGTTGAAACGCTATTTCTGACGAGCCGTTGATTGATGGAGTAACACCACGCACAAACTTTGCCCTCTCCGTAACGAGGCTCTTCGCTAGAGGGGGATACTGTTTAAGTATTTATGGAGCTTGACACGTTATGTATAAAGATTACCCACAGACTGGTGATGAAGAATTGCTATCCATGCAGCAAAAAGCGTTATGGTTCATTGACAATTATACTCCTGGCGATTTCAAATATAATATTTCCATGGCATTCCGTGTTCACGGATCGTTTCAAATCGATGCTTTTCGCTATGCGGTCAACCGGCTCGTTTCCAAGAATGCTATCCTGAGAAGTACTTTCGTTAATGTGAATGGCGAGCCAAGGTTGGTCATTAACGAACATTTGCCGCCGGTATTAGAGGTTTTCGATGCAACGACCTTGAGCCAGGAGGCGCTTGAAGATGCAGTTCAGAACTTTCATTCCATCCCTTTTCAATTAGAAAAAGCGTCGTGTTTGCGTTTTGGTATCTACGTCGTCAGTGCGGAAGAATACGTTTTACATATGTGTGTTCACCATATTGTGTCGGATTTTACTTCTATGGGGGTGATGTGGGATCAGCTAGAACACTATTATCTGGCTGAACTTGGCGAAGATGACGATTCCTGGTTACCGCCCGCTGAAGATTTCAAAGATTATGTAGTCAAAGAACAAGAGTATTACCAAAGTGAAGCGGCGGAGGAATCGAAAGCTTATTGGAGTGAATGTTTAAAGCAGCCGCCAGCCGTGTTGCAGTGGGATAGTTTTTGGCGCAAAGGCCCTAATGACAAGTCATCCATTCTGTTTAGCATTGGTGAAGAGACAACTCAAAGAATCAAACAGCTTGCATCAAAAATAGGAGGATCAGTCTTTACTGTCATGTTGGCCGCATGGAGTGCTTACATTGCCAGAGAGACAAAAGCTGCTGATATTGTTATGGGGGTGCCGGTATCGATGCGGCATTCGGTTCATCAGCACATTGTCGGCTGTTTGTTTAATACATTGCCCATACGTTTATCCGTCGAGCAGACATTTCGTCACTTCCTATTGGCGGCGAAGGAGCGATTGTTATCCGCCCTTGATAATCGAAATTTTTGTCTCAGCCAAATAGTCGAACACTTGGCTGTGGAACGATATGATGATCGTAACCCACTGTTTCAGGTTGCGGTGAATATGTTAGGGCAGGTGGGGCAATCGCGTTGGATGATGCTGGAGATGGCTGACGATTCTGTTCAGGCATCATGGGCGGGACAGACTATTTCCCCATTCAGGGTTTGTCAGCAGGAAGGCTTGCTTGATATTGAACTGTTGTTTTTAGATGCCGGTTCCCACTTAAGATGTGAGTTTAAAGCGGATAAACATTTTTTCTCACATTTGGGCCTGCGGATATTTGCAGAGCGCTTCGAGCAAGCGCTTGAGATGCTGATAGCAGATCCTGATGAAGAGATGAATACTTTGTTGGCGCCAAAATCAGAGGATTACAATCTGCCATCTGGTCCGATTAATGCTGGTGTTCTTCCAGAAGTGTCAAATCAAACCCTCGTTTCGCTTTTTGATCAACGGGTGACGCAACAAGCGGCGTCGGTAGCGATTCGTTATGGCGCCGATACATTAACTTATTCGGATTTGCAGCGTTGGTCGCTGGAGGTCGCGGTTCAGCTTATACAAAATGGGGTTGTGCCCGGCGATCGCGTCGGGATTGCATTGTTGCCGTCACTGGAAGCGGTGGTGGCGATGCTTGCTATTATGCGTACGGGCGCGGGATACGTACCGTTAGATCCCAGATTGCCACAGAACCGTCTGGCGCAGATTGTCGAACAATCAGCGATGAAGCTTATCGTTGTTAACGCTGATGTTGACCCAGATAACGGGTGTGCAGCTAAGTTGATGGCTATTGCGGCGATTGCATCCTTCTTGGCGACAGGGCCTGTTGATCGTTCGACATTTGATCATGCCACGTTTGATCATTGCACGCCTTCTTCAATCGCATACAGTGTCTTCACTTCTGGCTCCACTGGAATCCCCAAAGGCATTGATGTTGAACACAACAGTGTTGTTTCCTGTTTTAACGCAATGGACGAATATTTAGCCCCCACGCCAGGCGAAGTGTGGACGTGGTTCCATGCAGCCAGCTTTGACTTATCGGTGTGGGAAATTTGGGGCGCTCTGTGTTCCGGTGGGGTTTTAGTCATTGTGCCCGATGATATACGCAACCAACCTGACAAGTTGCTGGATCTGATCGCGGCAGAGCAGGTAACGATTATCACCCAAACGCCATCCAGTTTGAAAAGCCTGTTATCTGAGTTTCAGGCTCGGCCAAGGGCTTATGCGATAAAGCATTGGGTAATTTGTGGTGAAGCGCTACTCAGTGCCACGATTCGGCCCTATTTGGATGAACGGTGGACATTGTGGAATATGTATGGCCCGGCGGAGGCAACAATTTACACCACCGTGGAGAAAGTGACGGCAGAGCTGACTGGCTACAATGTGATCCCCATTGGCAAGCCGTTAAACTTCGCAACGGTCTATCTTTTAACTCCTACGGGGCAAACACCCCCGATAGGTGAGGTTGGCGAAATTTACATTGGCGGTCGTGGCGTTGCCCGTGGTTATGTTGGTCTTGAACAGTTAACTGATCAACGTTTCATTGCCGATCCCTATATTCATCATGGACGTATCTATAAAACCGGTGATTTAGCCTATTGGGATGGGGAACGAATTCATTTTTGCGGTCGCGTGGATGACCAGGTAAAAGTTTCGGGTTATCGAATTGAGATTGCTGAGATTGAGGATTGTCTTAATCGCCATCACGCTATTGCGGACGCCGCCGTTATTATTGAATCTCACGAAGGGCTTGATCGTTTAGTCGCAATATTCGTCCCTGTCAGTCAGGATAACCTTCCCGAAGAGTCCGCTATTCGTGATCATCTTAAGGCTTATCTCCCCATCTACATGTTGCCTGGCAGGATTATGTTAGCGGATGAATTGCCGCGTAATGCTCACAACAAAATCGACAGAAAAGCATTAAATGGTTTGATTAAAGTGGGGCAATTGATCGATATCAGTTCGTTGAGACCGGCGCCTGTGTTACCTGCTGATTCGATTTTCGCTGAAATTTCGAGAATTTGGTGTGACGTGTTGGGAAGATCAGCCGTCGGGCTGGATGATGCATTTTTTAATATTGGCGGTACTTCATTAGCACTGACGAAAATCCATGCACAACTTGTTCAATTACCGGGGTGTGGCGCTTTGACTCTTGCAGATTTATTCCGTTTTCCAACTATTCGAAAGTTAGCTAATTATCTTTTAACTCCTCTGCAATCGATGGCACCGGTAGAAGTCGCGGATAAACCGACCCAAGCGCGACGTCAGAAAACGTTGAATGCAAGAAAAGCGTTGAAGGAGAGACAAACTCATTCGCTAAAAGGGGGACAAGATGTCTGAGAATGCGATTGCCATCATTGGCGTAACTTGTCGGTTACCTGTGGCGAATAGCTTGGATGCGCTATGGGAGAATCTTGTTGCAGGCCGAATACTTGCCAAAAGATATAGCCAGGAAGAGCTGATTCGCCTTGGGGTAGCACGGCATATATTCACGGCAAAAAATTATGTTCCTGTCGATTCGTGTTTACCGGATATTGATCTATTCGACCCGGATTTCTTTTCAATCAGCCAGAGAGAAGCTGAATTGCTCGATCCTCAACATCGAATGCTGCTTGAATGCGCATGGGAACTGGCCGAAGCGACGGGTTATGGTAATCCTTTCCGACGCCCGCGTATCGGGGTTTTTACCGGGAGTTCGATGAATACCTATTTGCCTAATGTCATTAAATCTGAGTGTGATCTGGTTTCAATAATGGGGACCGAGCTCATGCTGACTAATGATAAGGATTATCTCCCGGCCCGGATTTCATACAAACTCGGTTTTAACGGGCCGAGTGTGGCTGTTTTGACTGGCTGTTCGACGTCACTGACAGCGGTACATATGGCGATACAAAGTCTCTTGCTTGGTGAGTGCGAGATTGCTTTCGCCGGTGGTGTTTCTGTGAATGCCTATTCTCGACCGGGTTATTTTTACCAGAACGATATGATCTTCTCAGAGGATGGTTATTGTAGACCGTTCGATGAGAAAGCATCAGGGACTTTCTTTGGTGATGGGGCGGGGCTGGTGGCGCTACGGCCATTGGATGAAGCCATTAGCAATGGGGATACCATCCATGCGGTGATCCTCGGTTCAGCGGCGAATAATGATGGTTCAGCGCGGGCGGGCTTTGCGGCGCCGGGGGTGGATGGGCAACGAAAACTGATTTTGGATGCTCAGGCGCTCGCCGGTGTTGGGCCGGATGAGTTAGGTATGATCGAGGCGCATGGTACCGCAACGCCGCTTGGGGATTCGGTGGAATATGCCGCGCTTTGTCAAGCTTTCCGCCAGAATACGGATCGTGAGAGATTTTGTGCGTTGGGATCGATCAAGGCTAACGTAGGTCATTTAGCGGCGGCGGCGGGAGTTGCCGGATTAGCCAAAACGATAATGGCGCTCAAGACCGGCGCCATTGCCCCACATCCGACTTTCAACAGGGCTAGCTCTGCTATGAATCTTGAGCAAAGTCCCTTCATTATCAACACGATTCCCATCAACTGGCCGATAAAAGGACCACGACGGGCAGGGGTTAGCTCTTTTGGCGCCGGTGGCAGTAATGTTCACATGATTTTGGAACAAGCGCCGGTACGAAGGATAGGCCAAAATAGCGTTGGCTGGCGAGCCGTTCCGTTAGGGGGGCGTAGTGCCGATGCCTTGAACACATTGAGCGCCGATTTGGCAAAAACGCTGGAGGCTGAACCGGATACGCATATTGATGAAGTGGCTTTTACTTATGCGGAAGGGCGTGCCGCTCAGCCATACCGAGCCTGTTTGTATGCTAAAGATGTGAAAATGTTGATTGATGGTATTAAAAATGCCGATTTCACCGTTACAGCACAAATCTCTGAACCACAACGTTTGGTGGTTGCGCTTGGCCCGGCTATTCGATCCACTTTATCAACGCAGATACCTGGCTATTGGCAAGAAGTGGATAGGTTGCTGGCTGAATTGCCGACAGATGTTTCCTGTGACATCGGTAAAATCGATATCGCTGAAATGACAGTAAATGATGGCGAGAAGGGAAAAATTGCCAATCTTGTGGCGATAATCGCGGCGATCAATTGTTGGCGGAAGATGATTTCGACGCCAATATTCATCATATCCGATAGTCGTTACGACCTTGCGGTTGCTTGCTCGTTAGGCATGCTGACCCTGCCTGAAATCGTTGATAAATTGCTAGAAAATGCGGCATCACATTCCGCTGAGCGTGGTATCGCTTTGCCCGGAAGTTTTTGGTCTAAACATCACGGCATGATTGATGGCAATAATGTGAAGGCTATTTTAATTAATGGAGCCTCTTCGAGCTTACAGCAACAGAATGAAATCATATCAGCAAATGACGTGATATTAGCATTGGGCTATTCGCCTGATAGTTTCTCTGAAATCGTGGCAAAACCTGAAAATATTATTCGTTTGGATGCTGCCCATGAAGAGCACGACTCTCTTAAAGAGCACGATCTGGCTTTAGTCAAACTGGTCGGCAAGCTCTGGCAACGTGGTGTGGTGATAGATTGGTCGATATTGCGAGGCGGGGAGGTTGTTCAACGTATTCCACTACCGGTTCAACCTTTGCAACGTCGGCGCTGCTGGTACACAGATTCAACATTACCCGAGTACAAACCGGAGACTTATGGTCAACCTATAGCAAATTCTGAAACTTCCGACGAGTCAGTCGGCGTTTATGTTGAACGCTGGAAACGAACACAGCGCCTGTCGCCGGTATCATCATCGGCGACTAAGCATAACTGGCTGATTTTCTACGATAACAGCGATAAAGAAATTTGTCCGATTGCGGATGTACTGCGTGAACTGGGGCAAAATGTGTTTGAAGTGCATGAAGATCGTGCCACTTCTTGCGATGAAACAGCTTTCCATAAAACAGCGTTTAGCGTCAACGTTGATGATCCCATCAGTATTCAGTGTTTGATGCTAAGGTTGCAGGAACAACAAGCGCATACGCCCGATCATATCCTCTTCATTTTGGGTGATATTCCGTCAACGGATGACCTGCCGGTAGAGAAAGATCGATTCACCTTTACGCTATTTAATTGGGTGAAAGCGTTTTCTCAAGTGGGAAATAAAACCATGTCGTTAACATTGATTGGCCCCGGTTTTGTTGACGTAATGGGCAGCGAACCACGGAGTGTTGAGCGAGCTACGGCGCTGGCATCCATTCCGGCGATCAGCCAGGAATTGCCTGGCATGATAATGAAAGTTATCGACACACCCGCCAAAGAACTTAGCTCTCTTAATGATGCTCGATATATCGTGGCTGAGCTTTTCAATGCTCACGCTCAGAACGCAGTTGCCATGCGTCAGGGTTGGCGTTGGGAACGCTATTTTGATGCTGTAAACCCGGTAGTTAGCGAAAATCTGTCATCTGACATGATCTGTTTAGTGACCGGAGGATTAGGAACGGTTGGTTTTGGCATTGCGCAATATCTGGTCACCAAGTTTAACGCGAAACTTATCCTGCTCGGTCAGACACCCAGAGATCTCACTCAGTCTGATACGTTGCAGAGCCAACGGGTAGCGCAATTGCGCAATATGGGGGCGGATTTTGCCGTGATGACCGCCGATGTGACAGACAAAGCTGGTGTGCTGGCGGAACTTGCCCGAGTGGAATCCAGACTGGGGGCAGCGAATTGCTTTGTCCATGCCGCCGGGCCTTCTGGTCAGGCAACGATCCAGTGGCTACAAAATTCTGACCATCATGATTGGGAAAAGTTGATGCAGCCAAAGTTAAAAGGGGCGGCTGTTTTGCATGAAATATTTGCCGATCGTCCTCTGAAGTTTGGTTGTTTTGTCTCATCTCTGTCAGTGTTTGCGGGGGGATTGGGGCTTGCGCCTTATGCCGCGGCAAACGAAGCTTGTGCCGCGTTTGCTTCAACTCATCACTTGGATAAACCCTATTTCTCCATTGATTGGGATGGATGGGAAGGTTGGGATGAATCAAATAGCTTCAAATACAGCGCAAATCGTGCTCGCCCGTTACATCATGCCGATGTCGTTAATGCATTGGATATTATTTTCTCCGCCTGCCAGGCAGAGCCGCGTTTTGCCGTCTCCACCATACCTTTGAATGAGCGGTTGCATGATGTTGTGGAAAATTCATTGCCGGCGGATACGGCGCAGCCTGCAATGGCATCTCCCTCGGCATCAAATAAATCCATTATCGATGAGATGGCAGCCATTTGGCGTGATGTACTGCGCTGCCCTGTTGATCATGAATCGAACTTTTTCGATTTAGGGGGAGATTCACTGGTCGGGGCTGAGTTGGTGAGACTAGTTAAGGCTCATTTTAATGTTGCGGTATCTATGGTTGATCTTTTCGAATCGAGCACCGTGGCGTCTCTTTCGATGCAAGTCGAGAAAAAACGATGCAAATAAAAAAACGATGCAAATAGAAAAAAAGCGCAATCAAGGCAGGGCGCTTTAGCGCAAATCATGTTCTAGCGCAGATCAGCAAGACCAACATGTTCGGGAAAGGGAATTAGCATGAAATCAAAAACACAGATGCATTATTCAACAGATATTGCGATTACCAGCATAGCTGGACGTTTTCCTAATGCGGACTCGAGTCAAGATCTTTGGGATGCGATCTTAGGGAAACGAGAACTGATTTCGAGTTATACCAATGAAGAACTTCATCATCGTGGCGTTAATACTGATGAAACTGGATTGCATTACGTTCCGCGTGGTGGGTACCTCCAAGATCCAGAGGCATTTGATTACAGCTATTTTCAAATAATGCCGAGAGAAGTTTCTAAAATGGACCCTCAGCAACGGATTTGTCTGGAGGTTTGCCATGAGGCACTTGAACTTAGCGGTTATTCCAGCGGGACAGACGCAGGGATCTGTTCAGTGTTTGTCGGTTCTCGCCGGAGTACCTGGCAGGCCACACCGACGCTGAATCATTCTCCTGCTGACGCCATGCTGTTATTTGGCGGAGGTTCTGTCGATGCTTTGGCAACACGTGTGGCGTATAAGCTCAACTGCTTAGGGCCTGCTGTCAGTGTAGGCACTTTCTGTTCAGGTTCGCTGGTTGCTGTGCACATGGCTTGCAACAGCTTGTTGCTAGGTGAAAGTGACATGGCGCTGGCAGGGGGTGTTTGCGTCAGATATCCCGCTCATGTTGGCTATGTTTACCATGCGGGGGGAATATTGTCCCCAACGGGACGAGTTCGCGCATTCGACGAGAAAGCTGACGGTACGATTTTCTCTGATGCCGCCGCATTCGTGGTATTACGCCGTCTGGAGGATGCTCTGCTTAATGGCGAGCCGATTTTAGCGGTTATCAAGGGATCGGCCATCAACAACGATGGGGCGGTCAAGGCGGGTTATAGCGCTCCGGGTGTTTCAGGTCAGGAGCAGGTGATCCGTCGTGCGCTTGCCGCGGCTGATGTTCGAGCTGATCAAATTGGTTTGATTGAAGCGCATGGTACCGGCACACCTGTTGGTGATGGGATTGAATTACGGGCGCTAGGTCGGGTATTTGCTGATGTATCGGCCAGATCCTGTGCTTTAGGCTCGATTAAATCCAATCTTGGTCATGCTGATTGTGCATCGGGTATCGCCGGGCTGATAAAAGCCATCTATGCTGTCAATTTAGGCATTATTCCGCCGTCAATGAATTGTGAATCTCCTTGTGCTGAACTACGGGACCCTGAATCCCCGTTTTATGTACCTACTGAATCCAGAGCCTGGGATAACGATAAGGCGGAGAGAATTGCTGGTGTTAGCTCATTTGGGATCGGCGGCACAAATGTTCATGTTGTCGTTGCCGAACCACCGGCGACAAAGCCTGACACACCTTCCTCGGCGGCGGCACATCTGATCCCGCTGAGTGCACGTACCGAGGCTGCGTTAGCGCAAAAAATTTTGGATTTAGTGAAATATTTTGAACAGTATCCAGCCGTGAATATTGCTGATGTGGCATTTACCTTGCAGCGTGGCCGACGACATTTACCCATACGCAAGGCGATTGTCGCACGTGATATTCATGAACTGATATCGGGCCTGTTAGATAAATCCTTGGTGGTAGCCCCTCAATTGAGTGAACTGCAAGAGATGTATATTTCGCCTGCCTCTGTCTGGCAGGCCGGGGAAAGTATCAATTGGGATATTTTTTACCAGACCGAACATCGTAAACGGCTCCCGCTTCCAACTTATCCATTTGAAAGAACGGCAATCTGAGCTGTAAAACGGGTAGAGATCGTCTTCATTTTGAGGAAAGTGAGGTTGATATGAGTAATATTGAAATTATTCAGAGAGAAATAGTCTCTATTTTTGCAGAAACATTTGGTTTACCGAAAGAAGAGATAAAACTGGAAATACCGTTAGTTGAATTGGGGGCAGAGTCACTCCTGTTATTTGAAGCATTGGAACCAATTCATAAACGATTTGGTATAAAACTTTCAGTACGACAATTTTTCGCAGAATTACAAACGGTTCGTCAACTTAGTGAATATATTTTGCTGGCGGATAAAAATAATGTTGTGGCGGATAAAAACAGGGTTGCGGAAGATAACCATGCGGTAATTCAGCCTCAATCTGTCTTGGCTGATCAAGAAAAAAGAGTTGCTCAATCCGATACGCCAAATATTCCACCGGCTAACAAAGAACGCTTTTTTCAATGGATGTCGAGAAGTGCGCTACCGATTGAATCTGAGGAGAGAAAAAAATATCTGGCTTCATTTATATCTAAATATAACGAGCGAACGATTAAATCAAAAACGCATTCGGTAGCGGTACGTAAAAATATTGCGGACAGCCGTTCTGGGATTGGCTTTAAACCCTCCATAAAAGAGCTGCTTTACCCGATTGTCTGCACCAAGTTTGCCGGTCCTATCGTCCAGGATATTGATGGCAATGATTACATCGATATGACGATGGGGTTTGGTGCGCATCTATTTGGTCATAGCCCACCCTTTGTAGTTAAAGCGCTTACTCAGCAAATAGACAACGGTTTTGGTTTGGGAACCCGGCATGAGATAGGCTTGGAAGTGGCTGAACTGATCAAAGAGATTACCGGCATGGATCGCGTCGCTTTTGTCAATAGTGGAACGGAAGCGGTAATGAATGCGGTTCGGGCAGCTCGGGCGCTTACTCGTCGTAATCATATTGTCCTTTTTTCTAGCAGTTACCACGGGCATTGGGATGCGGTACTGGCGAGAGCCAGTGAATATGATGAAGTAAATACGACAAAACCTGTTTCAGTAGGCATACCTGAAAATATGGTTGCGGATGTTTCGGTGTTTGAGTTTGGTTCTAATGAAGCCATTGAATTTCTCAAAACGAATAGCACCGATATCGCCGCGGTGCTGGTAGAGCCGGTGCCGACTCGTGACCCAGGATTGAGCAATCCAGATTACTTGCGGCGTTTGCGTCTGGCGACCAGAGAGTTAGATATTCTGCTGATATTTGACGAAATTGTGACAGGTTTCAGAACCCATCCAGCGGGTATCCAGGGATTATTCGGCATTGAGGCGGATATTGTGACCTATGGCAAAACGATAGGTGGTGGAATGCCATTGGGCGTCATTACCGGTAGGAAGAATATGCTTGATTCGATTGACGGCGGAAACTGGAATTTCAACGATGACAGCTTCCCCGCAGCGGAGCCGACATTCTTTGGCGGGACCTATTTTCAACATCCGCTTTGCATGGCTGCCGCGAAAGCCACTTTGCTGGAGATCAAAAGGAGAGGGGAATCTTTTACCAAAGCATTGACTCGACGTACTGAATGGTTTGTTTCACGTTTGAACCAACTGTTCTTAAGTCGTCGGGTTCCCATCGAAGCAAGATCGTTTTCCTCATTTTTTAGATTAATTCATCGCGACAACATGGATTTGCTTTACTACAACCTGTTGATGAGAGGGGTTTATATCTGGGAATGGCGTTGCTGGTTTATCTCCGATGCACATGATGACACTCATCTGGAAAAAGTTTATTTGGCATTTGTGGATAGCTTGGATGAACTTGAGGAAAACAACCTGCTTCCTCGATATAGCTAGATCAAACTAGATTATTGTGAGCGATAACTTATTGAACTATTAAGCATCCTATCCTCTGGCTGTGCTGATTTCGGTGCTTTGAAACGACGGCTCATAGTCTGTTGGGTAAATAAAATTAAGGAGAGCGTTATGCCTTTGGCAAACAAAAGCGTTTTCATTGGTGGGCCGATTCAATCCGCAATTTACGATGGTGGTTTTCATGAAGAGTTAAGAATGACCATCCAATTGGCGGTTAAGACGGTAGAGACACTGAATGGCAAGGTATTTTCGGCACATTTAACTGAGAAATTTGGCATTGATACTCCCAATTATACGCCGGAGATGGTATCGAAACGGGATTTCCAATGGATGCAACAGTGTGATTTTTTCATGCCCATTCTTCCAGTTCATCAGGATGATGAATTATTGCGCACTGACGGTACGCATATTGAACTTGGTTGGGCTTCCGCCCTGAAACGGCCCGTCTTGTTGATCACTAAACTACCGATAGTGCGTGGTGGTAGTCATCTATTAAAAGGATTGGAGCATATTTGCAATTTGTCGAAATTAGACATTCACGATTTTCGTCATAATCCGCGGCAAATTGGCGAGATTTTCAGGAATTTTGCAGTTGAGTAGCTATTGAGCGCCTTTTGAGGATATACCGCCTTTCAATTGAATTGAGAGGCGGATTAATAACAAGTTTGCTTGAATGGGTAATTTGTGGAGTTACGATGGAAAATCAAGTTATTGAACCGATTTATGATGTTTTAGGAATGAAGATAAAAAACCCAATTATTGTTGGGTCGGGACTGCTTTCTGATCAAGCTAAAAATATTCGCCAGTTCATCGCTCACGGCGCGGGGGCGGTCGTGACAAAAACGATTTACCCGCGCTCAGAAAAATTGCATACGGAAAAGACCTACTTGTTCAGTACAGGGATGTTGAACAATACGACATATTCGAAGAAAACCGTTGAATATTGGTTAACGCTGCTGCGTGAATTTAAGGAAGAACAACTTCCGGTAATAGTTTCTATCCATGCTGAATCACCTGCGGCGTTAGCTTCATTGGCTGTTCGTATCTCGGAAGTGACCGATGCCCCTTTAGAATTAGGCATTTCATGCTTGCATGCGGACGACTTCACGGAAGACACACCGGAACGTGTATTCAACTACACCAAAGCGGTGAAGGAGCGAACGGATACCCCTTTTGCGGTCAAACTCTCGCTTGGCGATAATTTGTATGGGCGAGTTCAAGCTGCGGTGGAAGGAGGAGCTGATGCGATAACCTTGAGCGATACCATTTCGGGAATTGCATTCGACACCGCGAATGGCGAAGCGCTGCTTAATGGGGTTTGCGGATACTCTGGGCCGGGGATCAAACCAATGGTGCTTGCCGCTATTTATAACCTGCGTAAGAGAGGGGTGACGATTCCGATACTTGGGTCGGGAGGCGTACAGGATGGTAATGATGTTCATGAATACCTAATGGCAGGGGCGAATACGGTACAGGTTTATACCGCGCTTCATCGGCATATGTATAAAACATTGCAGCGCATTGTTCATGAATATACGCAAGCCATAACGTCAGAAAAAGTATGAGAAAAAGGGATAACGCCATGAATAATAATAAAATTAGAGAATTTGCGGAACTGACCAGTGAGCAGGTTTTAACCGCGGTCGAAGGTAAAACGTTGATATGGCCGATTGGCGGGATTGAGCAGCATGGTCCTCATCTGCCATTGAATGTGGATTCAGTGATCCCAGAAGCTTTTGCTCGCGTGTTGGCGGAAGATATTAATGGCTTCACCTTGCCGGTACAGCCAGTGTCTGCCAGATCATTGCCACAGAGTGGTGGAGGACTTGAATTTCCTGGCACGATTTATCTGGATGGATCAACATTTACCGCTTATATCAACCGAACAATTAAAAGCTTGTGTTCATTACCCTTTAAACAACTGGTGATCATTAATGGTCATTTTGAAAATGAAGGTTTTATTTTCGAAGCAGTAGACGCATTACGGGCGGAAGGGCATTTTAACGATCGTTCCGTTATCGTATTTAGCTGGTGGAGTTTGGTCTCTGATGATTGGACACGTGAACATTTAGTTGATTTTCCCGGTTGGCACGCTGAACATGCAGGGTTAACAGAAACGAGTTTAATGTTGCATTTACGTCCTGATTTAGTGAGAGCGGAGCGACCTGACCACGATAAACCGCCACGTGCCGGGATCTATCAAGTACCGATTAAAAAAGAGTTTTCAACGAGAGGCGTTCTTTCTAAAACATCCGGCTCAAGTGCGGAGATAGGCGAACTCATTTTCGAGCATGTCAGGCAGCAAATACTGGAACTGGTTACTGCGGATTAATCAGTCGTAATATCGCTGCGTCTTTTCTATTTTGCCCTGGCTACTGGGGAAAAGTTTATTGCTTTTATATTATCAGATGCGCCTTAAAACCTTGTCTTTCAGGGGAAGGTTTAAGGCGTAGTTTTCTGTCTATCAGTATGGTTTTAACATCGGGAAAAAAGTGGCAAGCGTATTATGAAAAAACAGGTAAAAACTTTTATCATCAAAGATAAAAAGAAGTGGTTAATGTTCTTTTTCAGCGGATAAAAAATTCGATGCTATGTTGGCATTGGAAGAGAAAACATCATGAAAAACAGGTTTTAAGTTTATTTTACATGGTCTTAAGAAGTTTACTGAAAATCAGAGATAATCGTTAAAGAAAGCGGATAAGATTTTAGATTAACCAGATTAACAGCATTAAAAATGATTAAAGAAATATGCTTTGATTTTAATGCCATTAACACACCATTTACTCTCTCTGTTTTTTAAGGATAGAAAAAGGAACATAGAATTATTAAAGTAAAAATGAGAGAACCAAGTATCAGTTTAATGAAAATGGTATCGTTAAATACGAGGTGAAAAATAGAATTATTTACAGGCTCTAGGTTCGGTTTATCATCTTTTTAACATGGCTCAGCTTATCTTTTTACTTGCATTTTCACTTCCAGACAATTGAAACTGCTTTTTACCGATAATTAGTTAGCTAAGGATTGAAAAAAATAGGTGCTTCATTAATGCCAGGTTTTAAAAAAATACAGAGTGGCTAAAAACAGCCGCTTCTCTGTCATATTTAATACATTTATCGGCGATACTATCCTCCGATTATTTTACGTTTGCCTAATCTGATGCAACTATTCAAAA
This sequence comes from Photorhabdus aegyptia, assembly GCF_000612035.1. Lineage (NCBI taxonomy): Bacteria > Pseudomonadati > Pseudomonadota > Gammaproteobacteria > Enterobacterales > Morganellaceae > Photorhabdus > Photorhabdus aegyptia. The sequence continues at coordinate 23,460 of NZ_JFGV01000075.1, forward strand.
GTGATAATGCGGATTGATTAAAGCTATAAAAATGACGTAATGAAAAATAGGTAAACGGTTAATTTAGTAGAATTAAAAGTCTGAAAAAAACATAAAGGGATATCCTTATATCATCAGGCCATTTACTGGCTGATTTATCAAAAAATAAAGGGTGGGGCTTATTAAAACTACTCAAGATTGTCGGTAAAACAGAGTCAGTATTAATGCACGTTGGGAAATAATGGATAAAAAAGAATGGGTAATAAACCAGATAAGTGATTATTATGATCAGTAAAGATAGAAAGCGGGCATGATTAAACTTAACATAAATCAGACGTCGAAAGTGGTAAAAATACCATTTAAAATTTTATGCCGCTTAAAATCCAATGTTAAAACAATGTGTTCTAATAACAGTTTAAACCCTGCCAATCATAAAGCCATCAGTGAAAAAACTTGACTCTATTAATGCTTATGTAATCAGGGGGAATAAATAAGAATATGAATAAATTAATCAGATAATCTGTTTTCTTAAAGGAGCTGGATTTAATAACGTTTTCAATTGGAAAATAAACTTGTTTATAAAATAATTAAATAATTTATTATGGTAAATAGGTATAACCCCCCCCAAGAAAATGATTTAAGGGAATACGAGTATGTTTACTTCAGGATTAACGATGTTGCACTTATTATGTGAATCTACCAATAACTTTCATTGAGTAGTTGTTGTAAATATAATGTTTCCTCGTTTTTTCTTTGCTGGTATTTGATTCTTTAGGCTCTTCTATTAATGCATTCGGTAAAGACTTGCCTGAGAAAATCTGGGAAAATGTTTTTTGTAACTTGGTTGCGAGTTTTCCAGAGATATTATAGCTTTTACAATAAGTGGCGATGACTAATAGATAAATAGAGAAACAGATTGTGGCAAAGAAAGAAAAACGGCCTCACCATGATGTATTATTCAAATATTTTTTAACGCAGCC
>NZ_JFGV01000074.1:0-25363 GCF_000612035.1 Photorhabdus aegyptia
AACTAATAAACTAATAAACTAATAAACTAATAAACTAAATGCTTTTCCATTGGATATAAATTTTATTAAAAATAATTACCTGAAAATCTTATCTTACAAAGAGTTGTAAAATAAAAGAATGAATACAGTTTAAGATGTATATAATATTAGATAATGTTAACGTTTTATTCAATATTTTATCGTGCTCTATATAATTAATTGTCTTTATTTGGTTTGTTTATTAATATCTTGTTTAATTTCTGAATGGAATTAAATTTATAGTTTTTTATTCATTTTTCATGAGAAAATAATTGAATTTTTATCATATGAAAATATATAAATTTTGTCTCTGACAAATATGTAATTACGTTTGTTAGATAATCATGGAGATAACAGTGATTAATGATCATACACTTGGAATCTGAAAAAATTGTAGAGTAAGAAATGGAAGATGAGCGATAGGGAAGGGAAAAACTGTGCTTCTGTCAGTGGAGGGTTGGCGATTTATTATTCATTCGCAATGGACGATTGTTTTCGATTGAGTCAATATGTTGAACCTTTAGCAAGAAGTTAACAGGTTTATGTAATTAATGAGAATCAATAAATAACGGAAACTAACTTGTCTATTAATGGTTTTGGTCTTATTGTGTAGTTAAATTGGATAATCTATACGTTTGAGTAAAAGAAAGGTATGAAAATGGACAACGCAAATAAACCGTCATTCCACAATGTGCTGGAGTTTGTACGTATGTTTCGTCGTAAGAATAAGTTGCAGCGTGAAATCGCAGACAATGAGAAGAAAATACGTGATAACCAGAAACGAGTTTTATTGCTTGATAACTTGAGTGAATACATCAAGCCCGGTATGTCAATTGAGGATATTCAGAGCATCATTATGAATATGAGAAGTGATTATGAAGACCGCATAGATGATCACATAATTAAAAATGCGGATCTTTCTAAAGAGCGTCGTGAGTTGTCTAAAAAGCTTAAAACAATAGGTGAACTCAAATAGCATCATTAGATAACCACGCGTGAGTGCGTGGTTATTTTTACCGACTACGCAGTAACCCAATCAGGTTTAAGCTCTGGATCAACTAAGGTATAAATCTGCTGATATGAAGATTCTTCTTCTGCCATAGTTGCCAGTTGATGTGCGACATCTTGGCGACTAATTGCACCATGAATTTCATGTTGATATCTTTGGCAATGGCCTGTTCCCGGTTTATCTGTTAATCCACCTGGGCGAATAATTGTGTAATTCAAAGAACTTGTCTGAAGGTAGCTTTCTGCCATTGATTTACGCCTGACAGATTGGCCAAACAGCGACTTAGCTCTGGGTGATAAGGTTTTCCAGCCTTCGCCGCAACCTATTGAGGTAACGAGTAGCATACGTGTTATTCCAGTTCTCTCAATAGTATCAATGATGTTCATATTGCCAGGGAGATCTGAATCAATTCCACCAATAGTAGAGAAGACGATTGCTTCTGAACTTACATGTTGTACCGCTTTTTCAACATCTTCGGGATTACAGGCATCGCCTTGTATCACTTTGACGCCTAAAGCACTTAGCTCAGTAGCCTGCTGAGCATTGCGGATAAGAGCAATTACGGGACGTTTTTGTTGCAGTGCGACAGTCACAAGATGACGTCCAACGCCACTACCTGCACCAAAAATAAGCCACGGTTTCATAGACTATTCTCCTGATTAAATAAGAAATCGAATGATAATTAATTGAACAGAGTAACAGCGATAGCCGTTTAAACTAACCCTTATGTGGATACAATAAAATTAATGGTAAGCATTTTTGTGGGGTTAGTGGTAAAAAAAATGGCTCCCCAAAAAGAGCCATTCTGCTAATATTAAATAATGTTATTTATTCGAAAGACTGCGGTTTAGCCATTGGTGAAGTGGCCGCATTAGTGGCTGAATGACCTCCAGCGCCCCCTTTCCCTTCAAAATGAGAAAAAGGTCGTTGCCATTCGTTAATAACAATGGATTTTTCAATCATCTTAGGGGCTGGAGCTTTGGTCATCGGCGCATAAGCATGATGAACTTTGGCCATAATGGCAACAGGCTGTTTAACCATTTCATCCTCACTCTCTTCGACAGTCATCACTGCTGCAATTTCTTTAGAAACAACAATGTCTTCTTCTGTTTCAGGGTGCTGCTCAAATTCAAGGGCAATCGGCGTTATTGCAGCAAGTTCAATAACTGACGGCACTTCCCGCACTGATTCAGTTTGTTGTAGAACAATGTCATTTTGTTCTGTAATGTCTGTTTCAGGTTTGCTCCCGTCTTGGCGAGATTCCAGTATCTCCGCTATCTTAGGCGATTCAGTGATGGTTTGTTCAGATTCTGCAACAAGGGTGATTGCAGATACTGCTTCTGCTGCTATTGCTGGCAATACCTCATTTTGCTGTTCTTGCTGTTCGATCATGGCAATTTCCTCAGGAATCTCTATGGAAATCGGAACTACCGGATAGCGAACCCAAACTTTACCGGAAGCCATTTCTGGTGATGCAACAGCCATAGATAATGGCGCCGGTGATTGAAGTAGATTTCTTTCATCACGGTAACGGCGGCGGCGCTGACCACTAACGCGCAAGTGACGAGGTGAGCGACGAGAGCGGCGTGGCATAACATTATCTTGTTGCTCTTTATTTTCAGCCAGTTGTTGTGGCTGAACTGTTTCTACAGGTATTTCAACCGGTGCTGGTAATTGCTCTTCTGTAACAACAGGAACCGGCAGTGAAGCGGCAGTTGTAACTTCTTTCACTTCATCTATGATGCGGATTTTTTGTTCAAGCTGACGACGTTGGCGACGTGGTGCAACTGGAAGACGCTCTTCAACCTCATTTTCAACGACTTCTGGCTTCTGGGTTTCAAGTTGCTGCTGGCGTTTTTCTTCCTGACGACGGCGTTGACGTTCGGCACGTTGCTCGCGACGTTGCTGCTGTTGAGCTTCACGAGCAACCGTATCTATCGTCACGTTGTTATCTTGAGTGCCATTTTTTTGTTGAGTGTTGCGATTTTTTCGTTGCTCGTCACGATCACGGTTATTACGTTGCTCATCACGCAGATTATTATCATCACGATCTTTACGTGAATTTTGACGACGTTGGTTACGTCGTTCAGAAGAGCGACGGCTATCATGACCGGATAATTTATTCTCTTTTTTCTGGGCCGGTTTTTCTTCTTCTGTGCTGAATATTTTTTTCAAAGCAGTCAAGAAGCGGCTAAAGAGACTAGGTTGTTCCGTGATAGTCTGAGCAGGGCGATTAGGCTTTTTCTCTTTTGCTTTATGTGATGGCTGCTGTGCTGGCGTATCGGCTGGTAAAGCAAAGGCAGAAATAGCGGGCTGTTCAGGACGCTTACGTTCAGGTTGGACATCTTCTTGGAGATTTGTCGTTCCAGTTTCATGAAATTGAGGAAGCAGATAACTCAGTGTAGAAATTTCCTCACCTTTACGCACGCGTAAGACAGAGAAGTGGGGAGTCTGCATTTGATCGTTAGGCACGATCACCACGCCAACGTCTCCTTGACGGCGCTCAATTGCACTGACTGCCTGGCGTTTTTCATTTAGTAGATATGAGGCGATTTGTACTGGAACAATAGCATGTACTTGATGCGTGTTCTCTTTCAGTGCCTCTTCTTCAATCAGACGTAAAATGGATAGCGACAGGGATTCGTTATCACGAATAGTCCCTGTGCCGCTACAGCGCGGGCAAACGTGGTGGCTGGATTCACCTAGCGATGGACTTAGGCGCTGACGGGACATTTCCAGTAGGCCAAAACGGGAAATACGACCAATTTGAATACGAGCACGATCCTGACGAACAGCATCACGTAGGCGGTTTTCCACTTCACGTTGATGGCGTACGGGTGTCATATCGATAAAATCGATAACAATCAAACCACCAAGGTCACGCAGGCGTAACTGACGGGCAATTTCATCCGCTGCTTCAAGATTGGTATTAAAAGCGGTCTCTTCGATATCCCCTCCGCGTGTTGCGCGAGAAGAGTTAATATCGATCGCGGTTAACGCTTCTGTGGTATCGATAACCACAGCACCGCCTGATGGCAGGCGAACTTCACGCTGAAATGCAGATTCAATCTGCGATTCAATCTGATAATGACTGAACAGGGGAACTTCACCACTATATAGCTTGATTTTACTGGTGAAATCTGGGCGGCCAAGTGCAGTGATATGTTGCCGTGCCAGATCGAGAACCTTGGGATTGTCGATTAAAATCTCACCGATATCTGGGCGTAAATAGTCGCGGAAAGCACGGACGATAACATTGCTTTCTTGGTGGATTAAGAATGGCGCAGAGCGGTTCTCCGCGGCTTTTTTGATCGCCTCCCAGTGTTTAAGGCGGAATGACAAATCCCATTGTAGTGCTTCTGCGGATTTACCGACGCCCGCAGTGCGGACGATCAGCCCCATTCCTTCCGGCACTTCTAGCGATGCCAAAGCTTCTTTCAGTTCTGTGCGGTCATCTCCTTCGATACGGCGGGAAATACCGCCGGCACGAGGATTATTAGGCATTAATACCAGATAACTGCCCGCCAGGCTGATAAAAGTGGTTAAGGCAGCCCCTTTATTACCACGTTCTTCTTTATCGACTTGAACGATAACTTCCTGGCCTTCCCTGAGAACATCTTTGATATTAGGGCGACCATGAGGATGGTAGTTATTGGGGAAGTATTCGCGGGCTATTTCTTTAATAGGAAGGAAACCATGCCGTTCAGCACCATAGTCAACAAAAGCGGCTTCCAAACTAGGTTCAATTCGGGTGATTTTACCTTTGTAGATATTTGCTTTTTTTTGCTCGTGTCCTGGGCTTTCGATATCCAAATCATAAAGACGTTGCCCGTCAACCAGAGCAACACGCAACTCTTCTTGCTGAGTTGCGTTGATTAGCATTCTTTTCATTGTAACTTACTCATTATTTTTTACATTAGTTATAGAGCCACGGGCAAATATAGATGAGCGACTGGTAACCGATGGTCTCGTGTCTTTTACAAATCCGCCAACCTCCCGGTTGTCGTTTGTATAGAGACGCATATTTTCGGTAGGTCTGAATTTTCACTTAGAAAACAGTACCCTTTTCTAGGAATAATCTGCAAATATAAATGAAGCGGATTTGATCCAATTCCAGTAATCTGCTACCCGTAGCCCGCTAATTATTTGATTTCCCAGTACGTCTTACGCCATTGCTGCGTTTTTGTGCAATCAAATAAAGAACAAACGTTTAACTTCGCCATTCAGGATTAAAAAACTGATGGTGGCTACGTATTATTCCATTGCTGTTGGGGTGATAGCAAGGTGACTTTATGTCTTTAAGCGGTTTTTCTGATGAAATAGGAAGAAATAGTTAATATTTAATCTTTATCTTAAAGTAGGGAAGGTAACAGCTAGAAAGTATGCGTGATTTTTACACATATTTAAAAATGAGTAGCACTCTGCTTGAGTGATAATTAAAATTGCTATCATGAAAACGAATAATCAAATTGTACAATTTGTCACTATTGATGACGATGAGGCCGGACAGCGGGTTGATAATTTTTTATTAGCGCGTTTGAAAGGGGTTCCTAAGAGCATGATTTACCGGATTGTGCGTAAAGGCGAAGTTCGGGTAAACAAAGGCAGGATAAAACCTGAGTATAAATTGTCTGCGGGGGATGTTGTTAGAATCCCGCCGGTCCGGGTTGCAGAACGGCAAGAGGCGCCAGTTTCAGCTAAATTGGATAAAGTCGCTGCATTAGGCGATTGTATCTTATACGAAGATGACTACATTTTGGTGCTCAATAAACCTTCCGGTACGGCTGTTCATGGCGGTAGTGGCTTAAGTTTTGGCGTTATTGAGGGGCTACGGGTTTTACGTCCGGAAGCCAAATTCCTCGAATTGGTGCATCGTTTGGATCGTGATACCTCTGGAATTTTGTTAATTGCTAAAAAACGCTCAACTTTACGGGCCTTGCACGAGCAGTTACGACTTAAACAGATGCAGAAAGATTATCTGGCTTTAGTTCGGGGACAATGGCAATCACATTGTAAAGTTGTTCAGGCGCCATTGCTGAAAAACATCCTGCAAAGTGGTGAGCGGATTGTTAAGGTAAACAGTGAAGGTAAGCCTTCTGAAACACGTTTTAAAGTAGAAGAGCGTTTTACCAATGCAACGTTAGTGAAAGCTAGCCCTGTAACAGGTCGGACTCATCAAATCCGTGTTCATACACAATATGCTGGGCATCCGATCGCTTTTGATGATCGTTATGGCGATAAAGTTTTTGATTCGCAACTGTCAGATACGGGTCTTAACCGCCTATTTTTGCATGCCAGCGCGCTAAAATTTACTCATCCTTCGACGGGAGAGACATTACGTCTTGAAGCGCCGATGGATGAGCAGTTGCGCTATTGTATAAAAATGCTACGTCAGCATCACAGTAATTAACCTATCTCCGTCAGAGGGTTTACCCCCTGGCGGATTAATAATTCAGTCAATGTAATTAATGGTAAACCGATTAGCGTATTCGGATCTTTCCCTTCAAGTCGTTCAAATAAAGTAATTCCTAACCCTTCGCTTTTAAAGCTTCCGGCACAATTAAGGGGATTTTCCGCGGTTAAATAAGCCCAGATTTCATCATCAGTGAGTTCTCTAAAATAGACATTGAATAATTCGCAACGGGTATCGGTTATTCCTGTTTTGCTGTTAAAGAGGCAAATGCCGGTATAAAAGGTGACGCAATGACCACTGGCTTGCCGTAATTGTTTAAATGCATTTTCAAAATTGTGAGGTTTGCCGGTAATTTCGCCATTAATAACACAAACCTGATCAGAACCAATAATCAAATGCTGAGAATATTTAGCTTGTAATGCCTGTGCCTTGGCTTGTGCCAAACGTATAACGAGTTGTTCTGCATTTTCATTCATTCGAGGTGTTTCATCAGTATCAGGAGCCGCGCATATAAAGGGTAAACGAAGTTTTTCCAGTAACATGCGGCGGTAAGCTGAGGTGGAAGCTAAAATGATTTGTGTCATAATTTTTCCAAAAGACATGGCGAAATAATTGCAGGCATTTTAAACTAGGCACAGCTTAATAAGCGAATATTTGGCGGAAAGGTGCAGATGTGTGGCCTTTTTCTTTGACTATATCTCATTACAAAGATAATATGCGCGCCTTATGCAAAAGGTAAAATTACCCCTAACCATTGATGCGCTTCGCGCAGCTCAGAAACGATTAGACTACGCAGGTAGTTATTCACCTGAGCAAGTTTTGCGTATCGCGGAATCTGTGGTTAGCGTGGACAATGATGTAGACAGCGTTTTATCGTTTCAGATAGATAACCAACGTCTGGCGGTTGTGCGTGGGCATTCCGATGTGGATGTTACGCTTGAATGTCAGCGTTGTGGCGGTAATTTCAGCCATCACGTTCACATAACATATTGTTTTAGCCCGGTCGTCAATGATGAACAGGCTGAAGCATTACCGGAAGAGTATGAGCCAATTGACGTTAACGAATTTGGCGAAATAGATTTGCTGGCAATGATTGAAGATGAAATAATTCTTTCTCTGCCGGTGGTTCCGGTACATGATTCTGAACACTGTGAAGTGTCCGAGGCGGACATGGTGTTTGGTGAATTACCTCTAGAGGCTGAAAAACCAAACCCATTTGCCGTATTAGCCAGCTTAAAGAAAAGTACTTAAGGAGTAAGGTCAATGGCCGTACAACAGAATAAACCAACTCGTTCTAAACGTGGTATGCGTCGTTCTCATGATGCACTGACTGCACCATTACTGTCTGTGGATAAAACTTCTGGTGAAACTCACCTGCGTCACCATGTGACTGCTGATGGCTACTACCGTGGCCGCAAAGTCATCAACAAATAATCTCCGCCAGTCATTAGCAAGTTAATACCTTGACTAATCTGACTTTAGCGTTAGATGCCATGAGCGGGGACTTTGGTCCTCGCGTTACGGTGCCTGCTGCATTGCAGGCACTGGCGTTTAACCCTAGACTTAAATTATTGCTGGTCGGGATCCCCGATATCATTTCTCCGATGCTTGTAAATAGCGATGCTGAGTTGCTCAGTCGTTTACAAGTGGTTCCTGCTGAACGGGTTGTGGCTAATGATGCGAAACCATCGCAAGCGATTCGCAACAGCCGAGGAACGTCAATGCGTATTGCCTTGGATTTAGTAAAATCAGGTGAAGCGCAGGCGTGTATCAGTGCAGGAAATACCGGAGTATTGATGGGGTTATCTAAATTGATGCTAAAATCTATAGAAGGCATTGAAAGACCTGCTTTAATGACCGTGTTGCCAAACTTGAAGCAGCGGGAAACGGTTGTATTGGATTTAGGCGCCAATGTTAATTGCGATAGCCGCATGTTGGTACAATTCGCCATTATGGGTTCAGTAATGGCCGAGGAAGTCGTGGGAGTGGTCAATCCCGCGGTAGCATTGCTTAACATTGGTACAGAAGAGAGTAAAGGGCTGGATAATATCCGCGAAGCCGCCACTATTTTAAAGAGCATTCCGACAATAAATTACATTGGTTATCTGGAAGGTGATGAATTACTGACAGGTAAAAGCGATGTACTGGTATGTGACGGCTTCGCAGGTAACGTAACGTTAAAAACGATGGAAGGGGCGATCAGAGTTATCTTATCCCTGCTTAAATCATCGGATGGACAAAAGAAAAAGTTTTCCTGGTTGTTGAAAATAGTCAAGAAGTGGCTGCAAAAACGGATGACAAAACGCTTCGGTCACCTGAACCCTGACCAGTATAATGGCGCATGTCTGTTAGGATTATATGGAATTGTAATCAAAAGCCATGGGGCGGCTAATGAGCATGCGTTTAAAGCCGCAATCGAACAGGCTGTTCAGGCCGTTGAAAGGCAGGTTCCTGATAGAATTGCTGCACGCCTGGAAACAGCATTACCCAAGAGTGACTGAACATACATGTATACAAAAATTTTAGGTACAGGTAGTTACCTGCCTGCGCAAGTGCGTACTAATGCTGATTTAGAAAAAATGGTAGATACTTCTGATGAGTGGATTGTTACCCGTACAGGTGTCCGCGAACGTCGTATTGCTACTGATGATGAAACCGTTGCGGTTATGGGGTTTCGGGCAGCAAAGAAAGCGATTGAAATGTCGGGCATTGATAAAGATCAGATTGATTTAATCATTGTTGCAACAGCTTCATCCACCCATGCTTTCCCCAGTTCTGCGTGCCAAATTCAGCACATGTTGGGTACCCAAAATTCAGCGGCTTTTGATATTTCTGCCGCTTGTTCTGGTTTTGTTTATGCACTGAGTATTGCTGATAAGTTTATTAGAACCGGTGTGGCGAAACATGCATTGGTTATTGGTTCTGATTCTATTACCAGAACGCTTGATCCAGAAGATCGCGGAACACTTGTCCTGTTTGGCGATGGTGCAGGTGCTATGGTGGTAGGGGCTTCTAATGAGCCAGGAATTCTTTCAACTCATCTTCATGCAAACGGTAGCTATGGTGAATTGTTGGTATTACCTTATCAGGAGCGTCAGAATCTAAAAGAACCAGCGTATGCCAGTATGATCGGTAATGAAGTATTTAAGATTGCAGTTCGTGAATTGGCTAATATAGTTGATGAGACTTTAGAAGCAAATAACTTACCGTATAGTGAGTTGGATTGGCTGGTACCTCATCAGGCTAATTTGCGTATTATCGCAGCGACAGCTAGAAAATTAAACATGACAATGGATAAAGTAGTGGTAACACTAGATCGTTACGGTAATACTTCTGCGGCATCGGTACCCACAGCATTTGACGAAGCAGTGCGTGATGGCCGGATTAAGCGTGGTCAGTTAATCTTAATTGAGGCTTTTGGTGGTGGCCTTACTTGGGGTTCAGCACTGATACGTTTTTAATTTGACAGGAAGATGAACATGTCTATGTCTGAATTTGCAATGGTATTTCCTGGTCAGGGTTCTCAAGACCTTGGCATGTTGGCCGATTTGGCTACAGCGTTCCCGGTTGTCGAGCAAACTTTTGCTGAAGCATCTGATGTACTGGGATATGATCTCTGGGCACTGGTTCAGCAGGGGCCAGAAGAAGAACTGAATAAAACATGGCAAACTCAACCCGCGTTGTTGGCAGCATCGGTTGCTATTTGGCGGGTCTGGCAGGAAAAAGGTGGAAAAGCACCATCACTGATGGCTGGACATAGCCTTGGTGAATATTCTGCACTGGTTTGTGCAGGCGTCATTGATTTCAAACAAGCAATTAGACTTGTTGAACTGCGTGGCAAATTGATGCAAGAAGCTGTACCTGAAGGCGTTGGTGCAATGTATGTTATTATTGGCTTAGATAATGAATCCATTGATCGCGCCTGTAAAGAAGCAGCTCAGGGGCAAATTGTTTCTCCTGTTAACTTTAACTCACCTGGTCAGGTTGTTATTGCCGGTGAGAAAGAGGCGGTAGAGCGTGCTGGTGATGCATGTAAAGCCGCAGGCGCGAAACGTGCGCTGCCTTTGGCAGTCAGTGTACCGTCGCATTGTGCACTGATGAAACCCGCCGCAGATAAGCTGGCAGTTGTTTTGGAAGGAATTGAATTTAGCCATCCTCAGTTCCCGGTGGTAAATAATGTTGATGTGAAAATAGAACAATCTGCTGAAGCTATCCGTGATGCACTGGTACGACAACTCTATAACCCTGTCCGTTGGACAGAAACAGTTGAATTTATTGCTGGACAGGGTGTCGGGCGGCTATTAGAAATAGGGCCAGGTAGAGTTTTGACAGGTTTAACTAAACGAATTGTCAATACCTTAAGTGCAGCAGCAGTTAATGACACAGCTTCACTAGTAACTGCATTGGAAAATAATTGAGGAACAATATGAGATTAGACGGAAAGATTGCATTAGTAACAGGTGCTAGCCGTGGGATCGGCCGTGCAACTGCTGAACTATTAGCAGAGCGTGGGGCCTATATCATTGGTACAGCAACAAGCGAAAAAGGTGCTGAAGTCATCAGTACTTACCTTGGTGAAAAAGGTAAAGGTTTTGTACTGGATGTCACTGATCCGGAATCGATTGAACAACTTATGTCTACCATCCGAACAGAGTGGGGTGGGCTTGACATTTTAGTGAATAATGCGGGTATCACAGGTGATAACCTAGTGATGCGCATAAAGGATGATGAGTGGCAGCATGTTATAGACACTAATCTTTCATCCGTTTTCCGTATGACAAAAGCGGCAATGCGCTTCATGATAAAAAAACGTTATGGCCGCATCATCTCTATTGGCTCTGTTGTGGGATCGATGGGGAACACTGGGCAGGCAAGCTATGCAGCGGCGAAAGCAGGTCTTGTTGGTTTCAGTAAAACATTGGCTCGCGAAGTGATTTCCCGCGGTATTACTGTTAACGTTGTTGCGCCAGGGCTTATTGAAACTGATATGCTAAAAGCGTTGCCAGAGGAACAGTTGGCGAACTTTTCGAAAGATATCCCCGCTAAGCGGCTTGGGGATGTAAAAGAAATTGCTAGTGCTGTGGCTTTCTTTGCTTCTGATGAAGCGGCTTACATCACAGGCGAAACATTACATGTCAATGGCGGCATGTACATGAACTAAAAAATGAGCGAACCAGTTGCATTTTTTGTGTCAAATAACGCAAAATAGTGCAAGTTTGTGGTTCGACCAGCCGGGATTGGGTTGCATCTTTTCCTGTATTTTATAAACTACGAAAACCATCGCGAAAGCGAATTTTGATAGGAAATTTAATAGCATGAGCACTATTGAAGAACGCGTTAAAAAAATCATCGTTGAACAACTTGGTGTTAAAGAGGAAGAGGTTGTTAATTCAGCTTCTTTTGTAGATGACTTGGGCGCTGATTCTCTTGACACAGTTGAACTGGTAATGGCTCTGGAAGAAGAGTTCGATATCGAAATTCCAGATGAAGAAGCAGAAAAGATCACTACAGTTCAGGCAGCTATTGATTACGTCCAGAACCAAAGCGAATAAGTGAACACACCTAGGCGGTCATTCGACCGCCTATGTTTCTGCCCTAAATAATTTCCCTCCCTGGAGGATAAGCGTGTCTAAGCGTCGAGTAGTTGTGACCGGACTAGGCATGTTATCTCCTGTCGGTAATACAGCAGAATCTTCTTGGAAAGCTGTTTGTGCCGGACAGAGTGGTATCAGCCTTATTGACCATTTTGACACCAGTCACCATGCAACTAAGTTTGCTGGTCTGGTTAAAGATTTTAATCATGAAGATTTCAATATTTCGCGCAAGGATGCACGAAAAATGGATGACTTCATTCAATATGGTATTGCAGCAGGTGTGCAAGCCATTGAAGATTCTGGAATTGAAGTAACAGAAGCCAATGCTAGTCGTTTTGGTGCTGCTATTGGTTCTGGTATTGGTGGTTTGGGTCTGATTGAAGAAAATCACGGAGCATTGGTGGCGAATGGTCCTCGTAAGATCAGCCCATTCTTCGTACCTTCTACGATCGTAAACATGGTAGCAGGTCATCTGAGTATTATTTACGGCTTGCGTGGTCCAAGCATTTCTATCGCAACAGCATGTACATCAGGTGTACATAATATTGGTCATGCTGCCCGTATTATTGCTTATAATGATGCTGACATTATGCTGGCAGGTGGTGCGGAAAAAGCCAGTACTCCTCTAGGGGTTGGTGGTTTTGGCGCTGCCCGTGCTTTATCTACCCGTAATGATAATCCACAAAGTGCAAGTCGTCCGTGGGATAAAGACCGCGATGGCTTTGTTCTGGGGGATGGCGCAGGTATCCTGGTACTGGAAGAGTATGAGCATGCGAAGAGACGTGGTGCGAAAATTTACGCAGAAATCGTTGGCTTTGGCATGAGCAGTGATGCTTATCATATGACGTCTCCGCCAGAAAATGGCGCAGGTGCTGCGCTGGCGATGGAAAATGCGCTGAAAGATGCCGGTATCACTACCAAGCAAGTGGGATATATTAATGCTCACGGTACTTCAACACAGGCTGGCGATTTAGCGGAAGCCCATGCGGTTGAGTCCGTGTTTGGTGAAGGCACTGATGTTTTAGTGAGTTCTACCAAATCAATGACTGGTCATTTGTTGGGTGCTGCGGGGGCGGTTGAGTCTATTTTCACTATCCTGGCATTGCGTGATCAGCTTGTTCCGCCGACTATCAACCTGGAAAACCAGGATGAGAACTGCCGTCTGGATTTCGTGCCAAATGAGTCCCGTAAGGTAGAGGGGATGGAATATGCATTGTGTAACTCTTTCGGCTTCGGTGGTACTAACGGCTCATTGATTTTCCGTAAGATATCAACCTAATTGACAGACAAAGCCTGATATTACAGAAAGTTGCTGTTAAGAGCCTCTCGGTATGGTTTTGTAAATATCGAGAGGCGATAGAATGGAGAGCTCCAATAGTTAATAATTATTGGAGCTTTTTTTGTGGCAAGAACTATGGGCATTTTTGCACTCGTGTCAGCGATATACTATGATACCGATTGTTGATAAATTGATTGAAATGCCTTTTTTGAGTAATTAAGAATAAAGTGATATGTATTGGATTAATGGGGAGCGGAGCGACTATTTACCAGTGAATGATCGTTCAGTTCAATTCGGTGATGGTTGTTTCACAACAGCAAAAATAGAACAGGGGCAGGCCGCTTTATTGCCATTGCATATCCAAAGATTACAAAAAGGCGTTGAAAGGTTATATCTTCCACAACCTGATTGGCAACAGCTTGAAAACCATATAAAACAGATTGCTTCCACAACTGAACAAGGTGTACTTAAAGTTATTATTTCCCGCGGAACCGGAGGGCGTGGTTATAGTGCTGAGGGTTTTACGCAATCCAATCAGATTTTGTCTGTTAGTCCTTATCCCGATAACTATTTGAAACAGCGTCAGAAAGGTTTATCTCTGGTGCTCAGTCCGATACCGATGGGAATAAATCCTTACCTTGCCGGAATTAAACACCTTAACCGATTAGAACAGGTATTGATTAAATCATTTATCGAAAAATCAAATGCTGATGAAGCTCTGGTACTTGATACTGATGGTTTGTTGGTTGAATGCTGTACTGCAAACATTTTCTGGCGTAAAGGAAAAGATGTGTATACTCCTGATTTACGAGGCTGTGGTATCGAAGGGGTGATGCGAGCAAGAATAATCGCGTTATTATCGGAAAGTGATTATCACTTTTCCTGTGTAAACTGTTATCCCGAGACATTGGCTGATGCAGATGAAGTGATAGTCTGTAATTCTTTAATGCCAGTGATACCTGTCAGAGAAATTCAAGTTCATGAAAATCAGCCTACATGGAAATATCAGTCAAGGGAACTATATGATTATTTGCTTCCTGAATGTCTGAAATTGTAATTCACAATGTGTCTAAATGAATAGTGTGTCTAAATGAATAGTGTGTCTAAGTGAACAATGTATTTAAGTGATTAAATTAATTGATGAAACGGAAAAAAAGTCTTTTTGCTCTATTGGTTTTGATTGTCATTACGGCAGCAATATTACGCTATGCTGGCTATAAAAAAGTTGAAAAATTTGCGGATCAAACACTAACAATTAAACAGGATCGAATATTTACCTTACCAGCCGGTATTAGTCGTCATGGTTTGGAGGCGTTACTAGTGCGGGATAACTTGATTGAAGATAGTCATATTTTCCCTTGGTTATTAAGGCTGGAGCCAAAACTTGCCGAATTTAAAGCGGGAACTTACCAATTGACACGAGAAATGACGTTGCGGGAAATGTTGCAATTATTCTCTAGTGGTAAAGAAGCGCAATTTACGGTCCGTTTTGTTGAAGGTAGTCGTTTATCTGACTGGTGGAAAATACTACAGCAATCTGAATATCTTAAGCATGAATTGGATAATAAAAATGCGCAGGAGTTGGCTGAGATACTCGATATAAAAGATACTGATACTTTGGAAGGGTGGCTTTATCCTGATACCTATCACTATACGGCAGGTACAAGCGATGTGGCGTTGCTGAAACGAGCATATCGACAGATGAAAATGACGCTTGAAGAGGAGTGGGAAGGGCGCGACAAAAATCTACCCTATAAGAATGCTTATGAAATGTTGATTATGGCGTCGATTATTGAAAAAGAGACCGGTGTTGAGGCTGAGCGGACAAAAGTTGCTTCTGTATTTATTAATCGCTTACGGTTGAACATGCGGCTTCAAACTGATCCGACCGTGATTTATGGTTTAGGTGAAAAATACACAGGCACTATTTTTCGTAAAGATTTAACAACATTGACGCCCTACAATACTTATATGATTGATGGCCTGCCACCCACACCGATTGCGATGCCTGGCCTTGCTTCCATAAAAGCGGCTGCCCACCCGGCAAAAACCGAATTTCTCTATTTTGTGGCGAATGGTAAAGGTGGTCATACTTTTACGACCAATCTAGCTGCGCATAACAAGGCGGTAAATATTTATCGTCAGAGGTTAAAACAGGACAAATGAACAGCAAATTTATTGTTATTGAAGGGCTGGAAGGTGCAGGAAAAACGTCAGCGATGAAAACAGTCGTTGAAATATTGCAGCAGCACGGTATTCAGGATTTAATTTTTACCCGTGAGCCGGGTGGAACACCACTGGCAGAAAAATTACGAGGGTTAATTAAACAAGGTGTTGAAGGTGAATCTCTGACGGATAAAGCAGAGGTGTTAATGTTATATGCAGCCAGAGTTCAATTAGTCGAAAATGTGATTAAACCTGCTTTGGCTCGCGGTACATGGGTTGTGGGTGATCGTCACGACCTCTCTTCCCAGGCATATCAAGGGGGAGGGCGTGGTATTGATAAAAACTTGATGAGTTCGCTACGTGATACTGTGCTTGGTGATTTCCGTCCTGACCTGACTATTTATCTCGATCTTCCTCCTCAGATTGGTTTACTGCGTGCTCGTGAACGCGGAGAGTTAGACAGAATTGAAAAAGAGTCGATGGATTTTTTTGATCGTACGCGCAGTCGTTACCTGGAGTTTGCAGCACAGGATAAGAATATTGTGACCGTTGATGCGGCTCAACCGATAGAGCAAGTACAAGCAGATATTTATCAGGTACTTGGGCAATGGCTAAAGCAGCAGGAAAATGGCTGATGAATTGGTATCCGTGGCTTAATCAGGCATATCGTCAGTTGGTGGAATCTCACCAGCAAGGTCGAGGCCATCACGCTTTATTGGTTCATGCTAATGCAGGTACTGGGGCCGATGTGTTGATCTATGGATTAAGCCGATGGTTGATGTGTCAGGATAGACAGGGGATGAAAAGTTGTGGGAAGTGTCATAGCTGTCATCTGATGATGGCCGAGACTCATCCTGATTGGTACATTATGTCACCGGAGAAGGGTAAAACCAGCGTTGGTGTGGAAGCGATACGGCAGATTACGGAAAAGCTTTATAGCCGTTCTCAGCAAGGTGGGGTAAAAATTGTCTGGTTACCTTTGACCGAGTGTTTGACAGATGCTGCGGCTAATGCATTATTGAAAACGTTGGAGGAACCGCCGGAACATACCTATTTTCTTCTGGAATGTCGGCAACCAGCCAGCCTTTTGGCAACTTTACGTAGCCGTTGTTTTTACTATTTTTTGCCAGTGCCTGAAACGGAAAGTAGTCTTTATTGGTTGCAAAAACAGTTGCCTTTAGTTTCTTCTGCCGATGCAATAACAGCATTGAAACTGTCTCAGGGGGCTCCTGTAGCAGCAGAGCAATTATTGCAACCGGGGCAATGGCAGATACGGGAACAGTTTTGTCAGGCTGTTAAACAGGCTTTGGATAAACGCGATGCTTTGTCACTTTTACCCCAGCTTAATCATGAAAATGCGCCACAACGCCTTCATTGGCTTATTAGCTTGTTACTTGATGCGGTGAAGTGGCAACAGCAGGTACAGCGTTATTGCATCAATCAGGATCAACAAACGCTGATTTATCAATTGAGTTCCATGCATACTATGGCTGTTTTGCTACAAAGCGTTGGTGATTGGACGTCTTGTCGTCATCAATTGCTTTCAGTAGTGGGCGTGAATTGGGAATTGTTGTTGGCAGAACAGTTGCTTAATTGGGAAAAACAGTTTACTTCATAACCCTGAAATCTTTTTGTATACGAGTTTAAATATGTTGTTAGTTGATTCGCATTGTCATCTCGATTGTCTCGATTATGAAAACCTACATAAAAATGTAGATGATGTTGTTGCAAAAGCGGTAGATCGGGAGGTTAAATTTATGCTGGCAGTAGCGACAACGCTACCTGGTTTCCAGCAAATGAAAACGTTAATTGGTAAACGGGAAAATATCGTATTTTCCTGTGGTATTCATCCACTTAACTTGGATGAAGGTTATGACTTTGATGAGTTGGCGCGTTTAGCGGCCGAGAATGAAGTTGTTGCACTAGGTGAAACTGGGTTGGATTACTATTATCAGCAGGATAATGCTGAATTACAGCGAACCTCATTTCGTGAACATATTCGCATCGGACGCAAACTCAACAAGCCTGTTATCGTCCATACCCGTAGTGCTCGTGATGATACTTTAAAGGTATTGCGTGAAGAACAGGCACGAGAATGTGGCGGTGTTTTGCACTGTTTTACGGAAGATAAAGATACGGCTAGAGAATTACTGGATTTAGGTTTCTATATTTCATTCTCTGGTATTGTTACTTTCCGTAATGCAGAGCAGATCCGTGAAGCGGCGAGATATGTACCATTAGATCGTATTCTGATTGAAACTGATTCGCCTTACCTTGCACCTGTTCCTCATCGTGGCAAAGAGAACCAGCCAGCCTATGTACGTGATGTTGCGGAATATATGGCTGTACTCAAAGGTGTGAGTGTTGAGGCAATAGCAGAAGTGACTACACAGAATTTTTGCGATTTATTTCATGTTGGTGTAGACAAAATTTGATTTATCAACTTGAATCTTTGGCTTGTAAGCGCTCATATATCGGTTGTTTTTTTGAATAAAAGGAAAATGTGATGGCAGAAGAAACTATTTTCAGTAAAATTATTCGCCGTGAAATACCTTCTGATATTGTTTATCAGGACGATCTGGTCACTGCATTCCGCGATATTTCTCCACAGGCACCGACCCATATTCTGATTATTCCAAATGTCCTGATCCCAACAGTGAATGATGTTAAACCGGAGCATGAAGCAGCGTTAGGGCGCATGATGACGGTTGCGGCAAAAATTGCTGAACAAGAAGGCATTGCAGAAGATGGATATCGTTTGATTATGAACTGTAACCGCCATGCGGGACAGGAAGTTTATCATATTCATATGCATTTGGTTGGCGGTCGCTATTTAGGGCCATTGTTGATGAAGTCAATGTGAAGTATTGAAATTTATGGATATAGGCAGATATTCGGGGATGTTTATTCCAAGATGCCTCGAATATCTCGATTTTTTAATAAATGCTGCAAATTTATCATTGGAGTTGAACCGATAATATATTGCTGCTATCACAGCAGAAATTTATCTGTTTTTTAAACTCTGTAATTGGAATAGGTTAATGAGAAGAATTCTTTTTGTAGCACTATCGGTTATGTTTTTGGCGGGATGTCCATCCTTGCCACCGGAGCAGCCTGAACCTCCGACGCCGGTCGTACCAGTGACTCCATCGGAAAAACCGACACCACCATCGGAAAAAGTGCCAGAACTCCCGAAAATGCGCGCGATTGACTGGGAAAGTACTGTGCAACCATTAGTTGAGCAATTAGTTAAGGCTCATGGGTTGGAAAACGGGAAGCTACTGTTAGTTGATACAGTAAAAAATAATACCAACGGTGCATTACAAACCATGCAGGCAACCGATGCTCTGCGTCAAGCTGTCAGTAGCAAGCATGTTTTTGAGTTAGTACCACAAAATCAAGTGCAAAGTGCCCGTCAATCTCTAGGCTTATCTGAGGAAGATAGTTTGGGATTGCGTAGCAAAGCGATTGGTCTGGCGCGTTATTTGAATGCCGATTATGTCCTTTATTCTATAGTTTCAGGTAACAGTGATAAGCGCGATATCGTCATGCAACTGATGCTGGTACAGACGGGTGAGATTCTTTGGTCAGGGCACGGTGACGTTAAATAATCATGATTGTTTGTTGCGGGCATTGTGCAGGCAATGGCCGCATACCGAAGTAGGCGATTGGAAAATAAGACCGTTAAGCGGTCTGACAAATGGGAGCTATTACGCCACCAATGGTAAATATCATGTTGTCGGCCGTAAGCAGTGGCAACAAGGGAAACAGCTTGGCGTTAATCGTCAGCGTGAAAGCGCCATTTTGCGCCATCTCAGCCAGGTAAAAATTGCTCCGCAAGTCATAGCAATGGTTCCTCATTGGCTGTTGTTGACGTGGTTGCCCGGCCATGTGATTGGGCAAAATGAGTTTTCTCAGCCTGATTTTTTGCAAAAATTGGCGGCATTATTGGCGATTTTGCATCACCAGCCGCTGTTTGGCTACCGGCTTCAACTACGGCATCAGTTAGAAAGCCACTGGTTGCAAATTGATAAAACGCGTCTTACTCCCCGCTGGTTGCGGTTGCATAAACACTTTATGTCATCTCCAATGCCTTCAATACTCAAATTATCACCCGCTCATATGGATGTGCATTACGGTAATTTGCTTAATACTTTTCAGGGGCTGAAACTCATTGATTGGGAATATGCAACTGATACCGATATTGGGTTTGCGCTAGCGACACTGTTTCGCATTAATCACTGGAATGAATCGCAACAGCAAGATTTTTTGAACTACTATTGTTGTCAGCCATCAGGATACTTGAATCGCACACTATTAGAGCGCCAGATTAAACGTTGGCGACTTTGGGTTGATTATATGTTTTTGATGTGGTTTGAAGTGCGTTGGAAACAGAGTGGTGATCCACAATTTTTAGAATTAGCGCAACCGTTACGTCTCTCTTTTGGTCTAACGTTTTAAATATATCGCACTGCATTAATTGCAGCACATGAATACAAGTGAGGAATGTTATGGGTCCGGTCATGTTAGATGTTGTTGGTTATGCATTGGATAATGAAGAGAAGGAAATTTTGCAACATCCATTAGTGGGCGGATTAATTCTGTTTACCCGTAATTTTCATGATCCTGAGCAATTACGAGAATTAGTACGTCAGATTCGTAAGGCTTCCCGTCATCGTCTTGTGATTGCTGTTGATCAAGAAGGCGGCAGAGTTCAGCGTTTCCGTGAAGGTTTCACTTGTTTACCGGCGGCTCAATCTTTTGCTGGATTGAGTGACAATCTCAATGGAATTCAATTGGCGGAAGAGGCGGGTTGGTTGATGGCGTCTGAAATGATTGCTATGGATATTGATATCAGCTTTGCTCCGGTTTTGGATTTAGGTCACCGATGTGTGGCTATTGGTGAACGTTCATTCCATGAAGATCCCGAACAGGCCAAGATGATGGCGGAGCACTTTATTAAAGGCATGCATTCTGCTGGTATGAAATCGACGGGTAAACATTTTCCGGGGCATGGTGCTGTTGATGCTGATTCTCATAAAGAAACTCCCTGTGATGATCGCCCGTTGGAAGTTATTTGTCATCATGATATGTCTATTTTTCGTGATTTTATTCAGCGCAATTTATTGGATGCGATTATGCCGGCTCATGTGATCTATTCTCAGGTAGATGAGCATCCAGCCAGCGGGTCGTCATACTGGTTAAAATCAGTGCTGCGTCAGCAATTGGGCTTTGATGGCGTGATATTTTCCGATGATCTCTCTATGGCGGGGGCGGCGATGATGGGAAGTTACGTTGAACGCGGACAAACTGCACTGAATGCAGGTTGTGACATGATTTTGATATGTAATAACCGTGATGGAGCGGTTAGCGTGCTTGATAATCTGCCTTTGACCAAAGTGGAGAAATTATCAGAATTGTATCATCGAGGTAGTCAATACAGTTTGAATGAGTTAAAGAATTCAAAACGTTGGCAGCAGGCTAATAAAGCACTAACGGCTTTACATGAGCAATGGCAGGGTTGTGTGCGGTAATTGTAAAGTCATCCTTTATGTTTGTTTTATTGCCAAATAGATGACCTTTAGCGTTAATTGTGCGGGAAAATATCCCGCTTTTTTGTATAATATAGCATTGTCGCATTCCTGAAATTTCTTTGATATCAGGTTTTTTTAAGATCTCTTTCTCAATTCATATTTTCTTTCCTACGTCAATAAAAACATGAGAAAAATAAGAGCTGAATCCAATCAACTGAAAATAAATTGACAAATTTTGTGATTGATGTTTATTTATTCAAAAGAATTTGATGTTGTTCAATTTTGGTATGACCTACTAACCAGTCATGATATTCTGTAATTATCACATCAGTTATTTGTATAAAACTAAATGTTATTTAAAGGTATTATTTTACTGCCCTTAAATAACATTTGGTTTACATTTTAGTGGAGTAGTCATGACAACACCAAAGAAGAGAATTGTTATCATTGGTGGAGGTGCCGGTGGTTTGGAACTGGCAACCAGTCTGGGGCATAAGTTGGGTCGCAAGAAGAAAGCAGAAATTGTGCTGGTGGATCGTAACCAAAGTCATTTATGGAAGCCGTTATTACATGAAGTGGCAACAGGCTCCCTTGACGATGGGGTTGATGCGTTGAGTTATCTGGCCCATGCCCGTAATCACTATTTCAGTTTCCAATTAGGGACGTTGACTGATATTCACCGCGATAGCAAAAAAATTACTTTGGCTGAGATCAGGGATGAATATAACGAAGTGCTGGTGCCTGAACGTGAATTGAGCTACGACATTCTGGTTATGGCCTTGGGCAGTACATCCAATGATTTTAATACACAGGGTGTGAAAGAGCATTGTATCTTCCTGGATAATCCACAACAGGCTCACCGTTTCCATAATGAAATGTTGAATCTGTTTCTTAAGTATTCTGCAAACTGTGGGCAGCAAGATAAGGTTAATATTGCTATCGTTGGCGGTGGTGCGACAGGTGTTGAGCTATCAGCGGAATTGCACAATGCGGTAAAACAGCTTAACAGTTATGGTTTTGAAGGGTTGAATTCAGAAGCGTTGAACGTGACGTTAGTCGAAGCAGGGGAGCGGATTTTGCCTGCATTGCCGGCGCGTATTTCTGCTGCGGCACATCAGGAACTCACAAAACTTGGCGTTCATGTATTAACCAAAACTATGGTGACCAGTGCTGATGAACGCGGGTTGAATACTAAAGAGGGTGAGCTAATTAAAGCTGATCTCATGGTATGGGCTGCCGGTATCAAAGCACCTGATTTTATGAAAGATATTGCTGGTCTTGAAACTAACCGAATTAATCAGTTAGTGGTGAAGCCAACGCTGCAAACGACACTTGATGATCATATTTTTGCCATTGGTGATTGTGCGTCATGCTCGAAGAAGGAAGGTGGTTTTGTTCCACCAAGGGCGCAGGCGGCTCATCAAATGGCTAGCTGCTGTTACAGTAATATTATTGCCTTGTTGCATGATAAACCGTTAAAAGAGTATACCTACAAAGATCATGGCTCATTGGTGTCATTGTCTAAATTCAGTACGGTGGGTAGTTTGATGGGCAATTTGATGCGTGGTTCAATGATGATAGAAGGGCGTGTAGCTCGCGCTGTCTATATCTCTTTATATCGTATGCATCAGGTAGCCTTACATGGATATATCAAAACTAGCTTGATGATGCTTGTTGGCGGTATAAACCGTGTAATTCGCCCGCGATTAAAATTGCATTAATGACTTAATTAATACAAGGCCCCCCGTAGAATAACGGGCGGCCCTGATAAAACATCACTACTTTAATCTGAAATCATTTACCTTAATTAAGAAAGCAAACGATCAACTAATTTGAAAGCATTTGCGACATTTGGTCGCGAGCCGATTCCTTGTAGTTCTCCTATTGTAAAACCGCTACTTCTAACCAGTGTTGCTATTTGAGTGCAGTTAAGATATTTATGATATTTTGATTTGGCATAGGACTGAATAAGTGCTAATGCCCCTGCGACTAAAGGTGTAGCACTGGATGTACCATTATAACCGCGAGTATAATTTCTATTATTTCCTGGTAGGTACTGTAAGTTTGTATATCCAGTAGTTGTGACATTCTCACCCCAGGAGTTTAAACTGGTGTGAAGATTATGATTGGAAAAGCCTAATCGGTGTCCATTAATTGATGTACAGGCACCGATCATAATACCACCAGGATCACCGTAATTAGGGAAAGTGAAGTCATAGGCTAAATTAATACCACTATTACCAGAAGCGAAAATAATGATAGCTCCTGCATCAGCACAACTTTTTATTCTTTGCCAATTAGATTTGAGGTAGGTAAAAGGATAATATCTATTATTGGCTACAGTTTGAATATTTAAGCTAATAATATCTCCTGGTAAAAAGCTATATATTATTCTATCAAAATCATCGACGTCATAAAAACGGAATTGACATTCGTGAGCAATACCCGTCACACCGAATTCATTATCTTTTGCAGAAATACAGCCGGTGGCTGCTGTGCCATGATTACAATCTTGTGTTTCTGGGCGGCTGTTGATAACCGTAATATTACCAACTAAATCTTCATGGTTTCTATAAACGCCGAAATCAAGATGGTGTACAGTGACGCCTTTACCTTTATAACCTTCATCCCAGGCTTTTCTAATATTCATACCGTTATGTTCGTCTAAATATCCCTGTAGATGTGAAAAATCAGGTGTAACGATATGAGTAGTATCAAATTCAGGAATTATCGTTTCCTCTTCGGACAGAAGTAAAGGCGGTGGTGGCAGTTCTTTCAAAATCGGCGTAAGAGAGCAAAATTCGACATAATCCAGTTTCTCCAACTCATTGGCTAACTTGACTAAATCAGCATGACTAATATCAGCATCTATCTTGTAAAGATGAGTTAATTTACTGAATTCTGGTGTTTTCCAGGTTTTCCTATCTAAATCTTCTTGATTAAAAACAGGTTTTATCTCTATTGCGCTTTTATATGAATTAAAAATAGGTAATAAGTTATCTTTTTCTATTTCAAATTTTTTTAATCCATCAGGGGAAAACAGAATTTCAAGATTATATTTCAAATTCTTATTTGGGATATCATTATTTCCTTTTAAAGAGACGGTGTTACCTTTAGCAGGTGTTTGTTTCGGGAGGATATGGTTAATGTCAATATTATCAGTTTTGTTTTTATCTATCTCATCGATTTTCTTATTGATATCAAACAATAAATCTGATTCTTTTATTTCTATATTTTCTGGTGTAAGATTAGCAACTGTTTTACCATCCTGAACAAGGATGGTTTCTATCGTATAATTTGCGGGTTTTAGTGAAGTCAAGCAGGCGATTTGATTATCTTCACTATAACATTCATATATCTCTTTTGTATTTGAATTGGTTACGGTGTATTTTATTTCTATATTGTTACTAATTTCACCGTGACATTTGAGATATAGATTACCGTCAAATTTTGCAGATTGAAAGTACTCAAGGGATATGTTCATTATCATTCTCCTCTTTGGTTAATTGCCTCCTCAGTATAACTATAACTGGGTATTTCATATTATTATTATTTCTTAGTCCATTGTTCTGTTAGAGAGTAACTGGGCTATCTATACTGATTATTGCTGAATGTGATTTTAGAATTAATTTATAATCGCTTTGGTGAGGAAGTTATTTTCCTTAAAATAAAAAGTGGGTTTTTATTAAGGTGGATAAGTTCGAATAACCTTATTAATAGTATGTAATATATTTACATAGTAAGTGCAACATTGTTACTCTGGAAGTAAACACATCCGTGTTCCTCTAAATAATTCATTATGTGTCTTCCCACCCCCGAGTTTTTCGGGGCGATTACTTAATCGGTTTACCACAAAATTTAATTTCTGCTCAGATATTTCATTAAAACTGGTTCCCTTTGGTGATTAACTCATTGATGTTTTCATTAGTCCCCCTTTCCCAAGGTGAATAAGGGTGAGAAAAGTAAATTTGCGACTCTAATTTAGTTCATGCTCTGCAAACTCCAAACATCGTATTACCTTCCCAATCGCCGATACGTTCAACTCTCCAATTACGGAGCAGTAGCACGGGATTTATTTTTACCTGATAGAGTTTATTTAACCAAAATCGATATGGGCAGCTCAACTAGACATCAAGTCCGGTAATAGAGAAATTAGCTGTGTAATCACCACCAATACCTGCTGTCTGATAGTTATCTCCCAATCCGCAATAGCGTAGCACCTGTTTTGCCAACTGAGCTAAAAGTTATCATCCAACCTAATCATAAAAGGTCATTACTTATCACAAATTAAAAATAACTGTCACAGTTCAAGTAATTCAATGCTGAAATCAATCATCATAAATGTGATGT